>CAYWIR010000086.1:0-8143 GCA_964458375.1 uncultured Neptunicoccus sp. | reverse complement strand
ATTATTTTTCAACGTCCTCAAGCGGTTGCGACCCTGATCGAAGGGCGCGATCTGGACTGGGACGATGCGCAGGCTGGCGTGACGCCTGCGCCTTGCGTGGATGTGAAGGGGACTGACCCTGTTTATATCTTGTACACTTCTGGCACCACAGGACAGCCTAAAGGCGTTGTGCGCCATACGGGTGGGCATTTGGTTGCACTGAACTGGACCATGAAGAACTTCTACGACATGGACCCAGGGGACGTGTTTTGGGCGGCCTCTGATGTGGGGTGGGTCGTTGGCCATTCCTATATTTGTTATGCGCCTTTGATCCACGGCAACACGACAGTTGTGTTTGAGGGTAAGCCCGTAGGAACCCCAGATGCGGGGACGTTCTGGCGTGTGATTGAAGAACATAATGTGCGTGCTCTGTTCACTGCTCCCACCGCATTTCGGGCGATCAAACGGGTTGATCCGAAGGGTGAATTTGTCAAGAAATACGACCTTTCGATGCTGAAAACCCTGTTCTTGGCAGGGGAACGAGCCGATCCAGACACGATTGAATGGGCGCAAGACCAGTTGGGTGTGCCTGTGATTGACCATTGGTGGCAGACTGAAACAGGCTATCCCATGGTGGGCAATCCGATGGGGATTGAACAGATGGATATTAAGCTGGGTTCGCCAACTGTGCCCATGCCAGGGTTTGATGTTCGCATTCTGTCTGATGAAGGTGAAGAAATGCCAGCGGGTGAGTTGGGTGCGATTGTTGTGAAGTTGCCTTTGCCGCCCGGAACGTTGCCAACGCTGTGGAATGCAGAGGATCGGTTCAAGTCGTCCTACCTCAACACGTTTGATGGATATTACGAAACAGGCGATGCAGGGATCAAAGACGAAGATGGATACCTCTACATCATGGCGCGGACGGACGATGTGATCAACGTGGCGGGGCACCGCTTGTCCACAGGCGCGATGGAAGAAGTTTTGGCGAGCCATCCGGATGTTGCCGAATGTGCGGTCATTGGCGTGGCGGATCAACTGAAAGGCCAATTGCCGATGGGCTTCTTATGCCTGAGCGCAGGAGTTGATCGCCCTGAAGAAGAGATCGTTGCGGAATCTGTGCGTTTGATGCGTGAAAAGATCGGCCCTGTAGCTGCGTTTAAGCTGGCCTGTGTCGTGGATCGGTTGCCGAAAACCCGCTCTGGTAAAATACTGCGGGCGACCATGGTGAAAATTGCTGATGGCGAAGCGTATAAAATGCCAGCGACCATTGATGATCCTGTTATTCTTGATGAGATCACGGTCGCGCTTGCGCAAATGGGCTATCCAAGTCGCTAGGTTGGGTGATACGCCTAGGGTTCAAGTAACCTAAGTGTATTGGGATGATCTGTGACGTATCGTGTTTTGGTCCTAGAGCAATCGGATGGTGCACGAGAGCTGTATGTTAAAACGCTCTTGGACGCGGGGTACGAGGTAGACAGCTTCAAGGAGATACCAGACGCTGCAAAGCGCTTTGCGGAGCGTCCAAGCCAAATTCTGGTTTTGGATCAATTGCTTGATGGTGCATTGGCGCAGGTGTTTATGGCTGGGGTATTGGGGGCGTTGCCTAATTCCAAGGTCATTGCCACCACTGCAAATGGTGCAATGCGCCAAGCGGCCTCCGCTGTGCAGGCGGGGGCGTTTGATTTCTTGGTGAAGCCAATTGATGCGCAGCGTTTACTGAATGTTGTGAACAACGCAGCGCGTGTTTTTGCCTTGGAACGTGATCCTTTGAAAGCGGTGCCACCGATACAGGCCGCTTTGTTTGGTGATGCTGTTCAAACGATCAAACGTTTGGCCCCCAGCAGTGCACCGATTTTGATCGAAGGGGAGGTTGGCACGGGCAAAAGAGACTGTGCTGCATGGATCGTGGAGCAGTCGTATCGGGCAGATTTGCCTTTTGCACAAGTGGACTGTGTGACCGCGAACCGTGTGTCGTTTGAAGCGCTGTTGCCCGATGCGGTGCGACAAAACGGGGGGACCGTCTATTTTGCGGAACCCAATCGATTGTCGCTTGAGGTGCAGACCCAAATGTTGCGGTTTTTACAAACGGGACAGTTGGAAGAGCGGACGACTGCGGGGCAGCCTGTGGACATTCGGATCATCTGTGGTGTGTCTCATAGCCCAGAAGATGCGGTTGATGCAGGGCAGTTTCGGGAAGATTTGTTTTACCGCCTAAAGGTTGCGCGGATCACCTTGGCCCCGTTGCGGGATCGCCAATCGGAGCTGGTAAGCGTTATTAAGACGTTGTTGGCCAAATCTGCGCAAGATGCAAACCACCCGATGCACAGCTTGGATGCTGAAGCGATGGATGTCTTGGTGCAATTTAACTGGCCAGGGAATGTGACGCAGTTACAGAGCGTTCTGCGGAGTGTCTTAATGTCCAATTCTGGAGAGGTTTTGCACGTTGATATGCTGCCAAATGCGATACGCGATGCAGTGCTTCATGCGCAAAAGAGCTCAGATGTTGGTGGGTTGGCCAACTTAAAGGATCGGTCTGAATACACCGTGGCGGAGTTGGTGAGTGCGGGGTTGTCGTTGGAGGAATTGGAGCGTCTGATGATCGAAACTGCACTGGATTTTAACAAAGGTTCGATCCCGCGTACGGCCGACCAATTGAGTGTTTCGCCCTCGACATTGTACCGTAAGAGGGAGGTTTGGGAGGCGAAAAAATTATAGTTTTCAAAATATTGGAGGATTGTTCTAAAGTTATTTTCCGCAACCAAAGAACTATACCCTGCGTTGACTAACGCATTAACTACGAAATGTGGTGGATGCTGGGGTTCTGCCCTTTACAATGTGGCAAAATAAAGGCACCCTTGGAGGGTATCCTAGGGGGCTTTGATGCGTAACATTTTTGACAAAGCGGCATCTGTCGCTATTGCTGCCATGCTCGCAGCGACACTGGCTGGACCAGTTCATTCGCAATCTTTGCGAAAGGTGACGACGCCTGCGGAAAACCCGCCGTCGTCCTATAAGGGCAAACAGTATGTGGACAGCCGTGGCTGTGTGTTCATTCGCGCAGGGTTCGGTGGTAAAACAACTTGGGTGCCGCGGGTCAATCGCAAGCGTCAGGTGTATTGTTCCAAAAAGAACAGACCTTCCTTGTCCGGCAGCCAACTTGCGTCTGTGAAGCAGAAGGTGGCGCCTGCGTCCACTGGAACCGTTCTTGATCTGTCGCAACCTACCATCAAACGTGTAGCCGCGCCCAAACGCAAAACTGTCAAAACCCCGCCGAAGAAAATTGTCAAAGCAGTGCCTAAGCGTGTTGTGAAACCTGTGGCCGTGGCAAAACCTGTTCAGCAAGTTGTCGTTGCCCCAAAACGGGTGGTTAAGCGCAAAGTTGTCGCGGTGAATTCAGCACAAACAACCCGTGGATCGCAACAAATTCACCCAGGTGATTGGGTTCGATCCAATTCCAGAGATGCGGCTGAAACGTCTGGTGCGACAAGTACGCGCCGTGTGACAGCAGTGCAGCCCACCACCCAAGTTGTGCGTCGCACCCAAACGACGCAGCGTGTTGTGACGGGACGTGTCGCGACTGGCTCTCAGCAAGTTCATCCCGGCGATTTTGTTCGGGCGCAACGCTCGCAGTCAGGGACAGCTGTGAACCGCACGCGCCGTGTGGTTCGTGTCGTGACAGCGGATCAAGTTGTTGATCCTGTTCACCGTTTGACAACAACAGGCCCAGTGATTGAATCCGATGTGACCCGTGAGGGCGATGCCCAGATGGAGTTGGTTTGGACAAATACCGTGCCGCGCAAGTTGGTGAAAAAGAATGTACGGGTGCGCAAGGTTGCCTCTGCGACCCAGCGTGTTCGCACTACACAGTCCACCAAGCGCGTAGTTCAACAGCCAAGCAGCAGCGGCAAACGGTATGTTCAAGTGGGCACGTTTGGTAACGCAAGCAATGCAACACGCACCGTGCGCCGTTTCCAAGCAGGTGGTGTCCCTGTGGCGACACGCACTGTATCCCGTGGCGGCCGAAACCTTAAGATTGTGTTACTTGGGCCTTTCAACAGCAAGGCACAATTACAATCAGCCTTGCGGTCTGCCCGTGGTGCCGGGTTCCGGGACGCGTTCTACGTAAGATGAGCCTACGACCTAGGTGTTAAAATCCATTGAAAACGGCGGCCTGTGCTGCCGTTTTTGTTTGTAAGGTGTGAATATGACCCGAACCGTGATCAAGAACATCGGTCATTTGGTGACAATGGACGACACGCGGCGCGAGCTGACGGACGTTGATTTGGCGTTTGAAGATGGCGTGATCGTTGAGATTGGAACAGGCCTGCAAGGGCAGGGGATTGATGCCTCTGGCTGTGTTGTGACCCCTGGCCTTGTGAACACACATCACCATTTATATCAGACACTTACCCGCGCTGTTCCAGGGGGGCAGGATGCGTTGTTGTTTGGGTGGTTGCAAACGCTCTATCCCATTTGGGAGCAGATGGGCCCTGAAGAGTTTTACACCGCCGCGCAGGTTGGATTGGCGGAATTGGCGCTGTCTGGGTGTACGCTGAGTTCGGATCACCAGTATATTTTCCCCAATGGTGCGCGTTTGGATGACAGTGTGGCTGCCGCCGCAGAGGTTGGGTTGCGGTTTCATGGTGCGCGGGGATCTATGTCCATCGGGGAGAGCGATGGCGGGCTGCCCCCTGACAGTATGGTTGAGGTCGAAGCGGATATTTTGGAAGACTGCATTCGCGTCATAGATCGGTTTCATGACGCGGCGGATGGGGCCATGACGCGGGTTGTTGTGGCACCTTGTTCGCCATTTTCAGTGTCCACGGATTTAATGAAAGACAGTGCTGCGTTGGCCCGTGACAAGGGCGTTATGCTGCACACACATTTGGCCGAAAACGACGAAGATGTGGCCTATTCGCTCGAGAAATTCGGCTGTCGACCAGGGCAATATGCAGAAGATATGGGCTGGACTGGCGACGATGTGTGGCATGCGCATTGCGTGAAGCTGGATGTGCAAGAGATTGATTTATTTGCACAAACGGGAACGGGGGTTGCCCATTGCCCGTGTTCAAACTGTCGCTTGGGCTCGGGCATTGCGCCCGTTCGGGCCATGCGAGATGCAGGTGTGCGGGTTGGTTTGGGCGTTGATGGATCAGCGTCCAATGATGCGGGTCATTTGCTGGATGAAGCGCGTCAGCTGATGTTGTTGCAGCGGGTGCAAAACGGCGCGGATGCCATGTCTGCACGCGAAAGTTTGGAAATTGCCACACTGGGCGGCGCGCAGGTTTTGGGACGCAGCGATGTAGGGGCAATCGCCGTCGGGAAGCGGGCAGATATCGCGGTGTGGGACATGGTCAATTTGGCGGCGGCGGGAAATTGGGACCCTGTGGCGGCTCTTGTTCTAACGGGTCCGCATCATGTGCGGGATTTGTTTGTAGAAGGGCGCGGCGTGGTGCGGGACCGACAAATGACCACGCTTGATCTGCCTGCGGTCATTGCCCGCCAGAACAAGATGGCGTTGCGTTTGGCAGGGCTGTAACCGGCGTGCGCTCGGTGCGGTAAGGATTGGCCCAAAACCGCGATTTCAAAAAAAGCAAACCACCCAGAAACAGGGGTCCTTTGGTATGGCTAGTTTGTTTTTTTCTGGCGTTAACCTTTGACGCAACACCTTTGCCGCAACGGCGACGGGTAAACAAACCCCTAACCCCGACACGTTCAAATGGACGTGTCGGGGTTAGGGAGTTGTTAAGGTTTGGGGGTAGAAATTAGGCGAGGGGGGTGAGGTTTCTCATCTGCTCGGCGATGGGCTTTGTGATGCTGATCTGTGTGTCACCGAGTTTGATGCCGTCGATCACCTTGCGCGCGTTGCGCGACATGCCGCCTTCAATAGCCCAGTCGTATTTCAGCAGCGGTTTCTCTGCATCCTTTGGCTGATCGGGGAGTGGGTCTAAGAGGTGGGGCTTTTTGTAAATGTTGCGCAGAACGGTAGGATGTTCTGAAAACAAGATCAGCCACAACACCATCGGCAGCCATTGTTCGGCATTGTCTGGATCAATGCCGAGCGTAGTTTCCCCGCTGCCTTGATAGACCGCGATCATGTTCACGAGCCGTTTCACGCGGCGGGGGTTTTCGGGCAGGACGTGAAGCAGGTCTTCGAGTTGGTGTTGGATGTGTTGTTCCAAATCCTCGTCTGTGGAGCGTTCGATGGCCTTTTGTGTGCGCAGTGCGACGGCTTCGCGGTGGTCTTGTTCCTCTTTGGCCTCTGCTTCAGCGGCTTGTGTTGTAATAGGGGTGTCTGTTGGCGCATCTAATTCACGAGTCGGGTTGTTTAGTAAGGCTTTCGGTGCCTCTGTTCCGAGCAGGCTGCGCAGATAGAGTTTGCGTTCCGCCTCGGGGATTTCAGGGAGGAGGTAGCTCATCTGGATGACCTTTTCCGCGAAACGTGCGCCAAAGCTGACGGTGGTGTCAGTGTGGGCGTCGGCCATGTCTTCGTTGACGTTTTGAAAGCTCTGTTCGATCCAACCGCGATCCCCAAGAATGAGATAGCTGACGTGATTGGATTGGAAGATGGTGATAAGGCCGCGCATCAGCTCGACGACGTACTCAGGTTCGCAGCGGTCGATATCATCGATGATCATTAGGACCGGGCGTTTGTTATAGGCTGCGACCCGAAGGAATCGTGCACGCAGACGAGAGAGGGGGTCTTCTTCGCCCAATACCGTTGGGTTGTACGCGCTTTGGGAGGCATCGACGAGGCGGCGCACGCCTGCTTTGGCTTGCGTAAAGATGAAGGCGGCGAGGCTTGTGGCGCCAAAGACGGCGGCAACAGCCGTGGAGGTTGCGTAGCTTTGCAGGGTTTCGGAATACTGTACGATGCCAAAGGCGAAAAGGATCAAAACAGCGGTGATTGTGAGAGATTTCTTTGTTTCAGGGGTGAAAAACCGCCAGATGTATTCGCTGAGCTGCAGTCCTTCGTGCAGGTGTGTTTGCTGTTTGTAGCCGTTCAGGAAGGATGTGTAGAAGTTCCACCACGGCGGGGTGACGTGTTGGTTTTCCCATGCGTTGAAGCGCAGGATCATCCATCCGTTTGCAGAGATGTCGTTGAGTTGGTCCGCTTCTACGCCGCTGTCTTTGATGAAGGCGGTTTGATCGGCAAGGGCGATTTCTTCGGCCGTGGTTTTATAGCGTTTGAAGCTGAGAAAGTTGGCGATGAAGTTGGCGAATGTGGTTTTGCCGCCGCCCCATGGCGCGTCCACATGAAGGACGTAGCTGTCTTGGCTGGGGCTGTCGGGGCTGGGTTTGCCACGCAAACGGTTGAGGTATTGTGCAATGACAAAAGCGTTTGGGGCGCGGTGGAGCGTGTCCTTTACACTGCGCGGGCGGTCTGTGTTGAAGTGGGATTTGGTGGTGCGAGGGTCGGGTGGTGGTGTTGGGGTTGTGGTATTTTGTGCTTGTTTGGCTTCAACAGAGCTGGATTTTTCCGCGTCCTCTATGATTTTATGCAGTTCATCGGATTCACTTTGCGAGAGCTTTTGCAGCGAGGTTGGAAAAGACCGTGAGTTTTGTAGTTCTGGGAATGCGTTTGTGACAACGTGTTCTTTTATAGGATTGTGAAAATGACTTTTTGTCACGATGATTCTGATATGTGGGTTGTCTCTAGGCCCTGACATGAGCTCTGAAATTTTCCCGATCATAATGATTCCGTAGTGCTCTGCTTTTGAAGTGCCAATAACAACAATTGGATCATCTGGATTAGCGACTTCTTCGAATGCTTCTTTTAAATAAGGTTCTATGGACCAACTAATAGTGCTGCCTTTTTTAAATTTTGAGCCAAAAGCTGGAATGCTAACGTAATCGTAGGCTGCCACCCAAATAGGGCGATCCCAATTTGGCCCCGCTATGGGTGCTTTGGAAAATTTCTTAGTAGGTTCTTTGGACAGATCGACCATGACAACACCCAGAATAGAAATATTTAAAATCTACCCTAGCGTGTCATGCTCTCCCCTGTCCTGTCAAACCATCCGATTTCCTGCCACCCAGACGCCGCTTATCGCGCGGTCGTCGCCCATCATTATGGTGGGGAAGATGGCGTCCCAGATATCTTCGGCGCGGGCGGCGCTGAGATTTATGGGGGCGGTGGAGGCTAGGTTTAGGGCGATCACAT
>CAYWIR010000085.1:6914-8182 GCA_964458375.1 uncultured Neptunicoccus sp. | reverse complement strand
TCGGCGCCCTGTGTGGGGCATATCAGTAAAGAAGATTACGCGGATTTGGTTCGCGATGCGGGGCGATTTCTGCGTGGATCGTCTACGGATGTGCAAGAGGCGCTGGCCAAGCAGATGGGCGAGGCGTCTGAAAAGATGGAGTTTGAACGGGCCGCTGCGTTGCGGGATCGGATCAAAGCGTTGACGCAGGTGCAACAGGCACAGGGCATCAATCCGCAAGGTGTGCGGGAAGCGGATATTGTTGCGTTGCACATGGAGGGTGGGCAGGCTTGTGTGCAGGTGTTTTTCATCCGTGCCAATCAGAACTGGGGCAACCGTGCCTATTTCCCGCGCACGGGATCGGGTGCGGATGTGGCAGAGGTTTTGGAAGGGTTCTTGGGCCAATTTTATTCCAACAAAACGCCGCCCAAACAGGTGTTGCTGTCGGATGAGGTTGAGAACCACGATTTGGTCGAGCAATTGCTGACCGATAAGCGCGAAAAGCGGGTCGAGGTGTTGATCCCGCAACGTGGAGAAAAAGCGGAGTTGGTGGCAGGTGCGCTGCGCAATGCACGCGAAAGTCTGGCGCGGAAGATGGCCGAAAGTGCGACGCAGGCCAAATTGCTGGCTGGGTTGAAAGAGGCGTTTGATCTGGACGAGATTCCGCAACGGGTTGAGGTTTATGACAACTCGCACATTTCGGGGACAAATGCGGTTGGCGGGATGATTGTGGCGGGGCCTGATGGATACATGAAATCGGCCTATCGCAAGTTCAATATCAAGGATGATGCCCTGACGCCCGGTGATGACTTTGGCATGATGAAAGAGGTGCTGACACGGCGGTTTGTGCGGTTGTTAAAAGAGGACCCGTTTCGAAAGAGTGAGAATTGGCCAGGGCTGATCCTGATTGACGGGGGAGCTGGGCAGGTTTCGGCGGTGCGAGATATTCTGCGCAAGTTGGAAATCCATGATGTGCCGTTTATTGGGGTCGCCAAGGGGACAGACCGTGATGCGGGTAAGGAAGAGTTTTACCGCCCGAATGGGAGCAAGTTTGCGCTGCGGTTTAATGATCCAGTTTTGTATTTCGTGCAGCGTCTGCGTGATGAGGCGCACCGTTTTGCCATTGGTACTCACCGTGCAAAGCGGGCTAAGGCGCAGTTTGCCAATCCACTGGACGAAGTGCCAGGGGTGGGCGCTGGGCGAAAGCGGGCTCTGTTGTTGCATTTCGGCTCTGCGAAAGCGGTGTCGCGGGCTGGGCTTGAGGATTTGAAAGCCGTTGATGGGATTTC
>CAYWIR010000085.1:2334-6814 GCA_964458375.1 uncultured Neptunicoccus sp. | reverse complement strand
AGATGACCACGGGACAGCGCGCAAATTTGATGGCGAAGGTCGAGAAAGGCTATGACAAAGTGGAGCGGTTTTACGGCGCACCCGTGGTGCGAGCAAAAGTTGTTCTATGTTTGGCTGAGACATGCGACGGAATTTTTGGAAAGCAATGGTTTGCAGGCTACGCATACGGCTCGGTTGTGGTGCGGGTGAATGAACGTGGGTTTAATACACCGCTTATTACCCATGAACTGGCGCATGTTGCCTATGCCGAGCGGGTGGGCAATTTGCGTATTTTGCTGGGGCGCGATCCGCATTGGTTTAACGAGGGATTGGCCGTGATTATTGGGCAAGACGTGGACGATAGTTTGTTTGTGTCAGAGGCCGCTAAAGCCGCTTTGGGCAAAAATCCACATTGGCGGCAATGGAGGCAGCATGTGGCCGCATTTGGGTGGAAGCGTGCCTATGCTGGATCGGCGCAGCGGGTGCGGGCGCTTGATACAGAACTGGGAGGTGGGAGGCTGCCAAAATTGGTTGCGACCATGGGGCAGGGCTATAGTTTTGAGCAAAGCGTCGCGCAGCTGTCAAAATAGTGAAGCATGATGGAAGCTGCGCTATTCCCATAGCGTTCTGTTTGTCTTAGGAAGCAGTCATGCAATGGAACATTCCTAATATCCTGACCGTGTTGCGGTTGATTGCGGCCCCTGGGGTGGCGATCCTGTTTTTGTATTTCCAGCGGCCTGTGGCGGATTGGTTTGCGCTGGTGTTGTTTATCACGGCGGCGCTCACGGATTTTCTGGATGGGTATCTGGCGCGGTTGTGGAAACAAGAAAGCAAGTTTGGCGCGATGCTGGATCCGATTGCCGATAAGGCGATGGTGATCATTGCGCTGGTGATTATTGTTGGGCTGTCCACGGCGGACAAACTGGTAATGGATGCGTGGATCTTGTTGCCCGCCACTGTGATCCTGTTTCGAGAAGTGTTTGTTTCAGGATTACGCGAATTCCTTGGGGATTCTGCAGGCACGTTGAAAGTGACCAATCTGGCGAAGTACAAAACCACGGTGCAGATGATTGCCATTGCGGTGTTGTTTGCAAAGGGTGTGTTTGAACACCATTATCTGAACCTGATCCAAGGCATGGATGCAGACATGTACGAGGGCGTGATGTCTGGCGTGATTGAAGATGTGAACGGCGTTGTCAGTTATGCCATGTGGATGGATGGCACCTGGACTGTGGGCGTGGTTCTGTTGTGGATTGCTGCGGCCCTGACGGCGGTGACGGGGTGGGATTACTTTGTCAAAGCCTTGCCGTTTTTGCGAGAGCCCAAGTCATGAGCATCGACGTTGTGTATTTCGCTTGGGTGCGAGAACGCATTGGTGTGCCCCGTGAAACGGTAGAGACGGATGCGGCAACGGTGGCGGATTTGGTTGCCGAATTGCGCGCGCGAGAGGATCGGTATGATCTGGCGTTTTCGGATGTGTCCGCGGTGCGTGTGGCGCTCGATCAAAATCTGAGTGATTTTGATGCGGCTTTGGCCGGTGTGCGTGAAGTTGCGTTCTTCCCCCCTATGACGGGCGGCTGAAATGGCCGTTCGGGTGCAGCAAGACGATTTCGATCTGGGGGCTGAACTGGCGGCGCTGCGTGCAGGGCGCACAGATATCGGGGCGCTGGTGAGTTTTTCGGGGCTGGTGCGCGATGATACGGGTGATCTGCAGGCGCTGGAGTTAGAGCATTATCCCGGTATGACCGAAAAGGCATTGGCGGAAATTGAGGCGGAGGCCCACACGCGTTGGGAGTTGAACGCCACGTTGATTGTGCATCGGTATGGGCCGCTTGAGCCAGGGGAGCAGATTATGATGGTGGCCGCCGCATCGCCCCATCGCAAAGCAGCGTTTGAAGCAGCGGATTTTCTGATGGATTTTCTGAAATCTCGCGCACCTTTCTGGAAGAAAGAAACGGGCACGGATGGGGCCAGTTGGGTCGATGCGAAAGAAGATGATGAGGCGGCGCTTAAACGCTGGTGACGTGTTTGGCGGAGGCCCTTTGGGCCAATCCTATGTGCGCTGACGCGCGATTGTGAGGGCTTTGCCCTCTGCCTTTCAGGCATTCACCCGAGGATATTTTAAAAACAAAAAGCGTTAAGAGGTTGTGGGGGTTTTGGCTTGCAGCTCTTCGAGTTGGGACTGCAGATAACCTGCTTCGCGACGGGCTGTCCCCAAACCTTCCATGGCTGCTGACAGTTCTGCTTCGGATTGGGTGAGTTGGTTGGTGAGTTCAAACTCGCGCTGTTGGATGTAGGTCATCGCTTGATCGCGGGCCTCTTCTGCTTCGTGCAGGCGGTGGGCCAGATCGTCGATTTCTGTGATGTTGACGGAATTTACGCTGTTCAGGCGCCCATAGGCCCATCGCAGCAGCCAGCCTGCGAGAAAGGTGAGAAACAGCGCGATTGCGATGATGATGATCAGCTCGGTTCTATTCATCGGATGTGTCTTCCTTGGGGGCGTCGGTTTCGGTGTCATCAACAACTAGGCGAAAGGCGATGCGGCGGTTCGCGGCGCGGCCTTCTTCGGTTTCGTTGTCTGCGAGGGGTTGCGTTTCGCCAAAGCCTTTTGCAGTGATGCCTTGAACAAGTATGCGGCGGGCCAGAAGGCCGCCGAGCACTGCATCCGCCCGCTGTTGGCTGAGCGAGAGGTTCATTTCATCGCGGCCTTGGCTGTCAGTGTGGCCTTCGATGACAAAGCTGGTGTCAGGGCATTCGCGCAGAATGTCTGCGATGGCGTCTAAGATGCCCTGGCTTGATGCTTCGATCGTGGTGGAGCCAGGTGCAAAGGCGATTTGTTGTTCTGCCAAAACGGCGCGAATTTGGGCTTCGCATTGGCGTGCATCAAGGCCTGTGTTGGCTTCGACCAGTTTTGGATCATGTTGGACGTCGATTTTGTAGCCATCCCGAGCCCCAAGGCGCACAGCAAAGAGTTTTGATACAACGGCCGCGATATCGGGTTTGGCGCTTGTGCCGCGAATGGCGACCTCTTCGGGTTGGACGATCACCGCGCCGTGGTGCAGATCGGAGAGGCCTTCAAGACCTGCGAAGACCCGTTTGGGCCAGCCATCGGGCAGGTTTGGATCAATCAGGGTTTTGTTGTCCACGTTTGCGGCCCCAAAGAGAGCTTGGGCAAACACGCCAACGCTTTCTTTGGCTTGTTGGCTTTGAATGCGGCCACGCAATTGGATCAGCCCCTCGGGGCTGCGCGTGGCGATAAATTCTGGGTCTTCGGTTTCGGCTTGGGACCCATCCACGGCAATTTTGGGGGGGAGCACCGCTTGGAGTGAGAAGAGGTCTGGCAAGCTGTTTTCAAGGGTGCCGATTAGGGCGTCAAAGCGGGATTGGGACACGGCGTCTGTTGTGACCAAAGAGATATCGCTGTCGGAGACATCAAGCGTGCCGCCGCCAAGATCATAAAGGGTTTCGACGCTTTGAATGATGGCGCGGTCCCATTGTGTTGTGGGGACGCCAAGGCCGATGGCGCAGATGAGTTTCTGTTCGCCGCCTGCTTTGCGCACGGCACGCAAAATGCGGTCCCGTGATGCGCGCGTGTCAGCAGAACACGATTGCAGGTCCACAGTCCCGTCGGTGAGCCGCATCCGAAAGCGGAACGGGGCGATCACAGGGCGTGGCGCTGAGATGTCCATGATCAGGTCCACGTCTTCGGGTTTGGCTTTGATCAGAGCGCTCTCGACACTGGCTTGTTCTTCTGGAGACTCGGTTACGGCAGTGATCCGTACCTTTTCAGGAGTGATCGAAATTTTAGAGCGGGGCAGCATTTCAAGACTGGAGAGACCAAATTCGAGGTTGCGGGCCCAGCCTGAAGGGACACTGTGTTCGGTGCTTTCCAGCATATCGGTCACCGTACCGCCATTTGCAATGGCGCTGGCGCGGTCCAAGATCAGGGTGCGTCCGACCCGTTCTGGGATGAGGCCGATCAGGGAAATTCGATCAAGGTTGCGCAACACTTCGAGGGAGAAACGTGGTTCGACGATTTCGGAGGATTGCAGAACGGTTGTTCGATCTGAAATGCGACCAGTGTCCACGACCTGACCCATAATTTCAAGGGCTTGCAGGCGTGCAGCTTCGTCTGGGGCCAGTCCTGTTAGGTGGACAATCAACCCATCCGCCCGCGTTGTGGCCCAATTTTGGCCAGAGGCAAGCAGGGCTTTGTCGACAGATTCTTGGGTGGAATTTTCCACGTAATCCACCGCACGGCTGGCCAAAAACAAAGAGGCCGCCGCCACCAGGACAAAGCTGATGGCCGAAAACAAAAGGGCGGTGCGGTGCATTCAATTCCTCGGCGTGTGTGTTCTGTGTGGGTGTAGTAGATCAGCGGGAGAGGATCAAGTTAACCGATGAGAATTGCCAGCGCCCAGAACACGATTGGGATCAGTCCTGCTTCGCGGTTGGAGCGAAACAGATGCATACAGTTTTGCGGGTCGGTTATGTCGAGTTT
>CAYWIR010000085.1:0-2234 GCA_964458375.1 uncultured Neptunicoccus sp. | reverse complement strand
AGCAGTGCGCCCCAATTGAAGGCGATGCCAAGGAACACTTGGGGCCACCACGTAAAGCGTTTGGCAAAAGGGTAAATCGCGACAGGCAGCAATGATAGGACGCCTAGGCCGACGGCGAACCAGTTGAAGGTGAACAGGATGCAAGAGGCCAACAGCGCTTGGATAGTCATCCATGCGAGGGCCTGTTTCTTGGTGACTTGGCCCGATGGCAGAGGACGGGAGCGCGTGCGATCCACTTGTGCGTCGATGTGGCGATCTGTGATGTCGTTCCATGTGCAGCCCGCGCCGCGCATCAGAAATGCCCCCATTGCGCAGCTGATGGCGATCCATCCGTCGATGGGTTGCAGGCCATTGGGATCCATGAGGACAGCGAGCAAGAGCCCCCACCAACAGGGGATCAACAATAGCCAAGTGCCTGCAGGGCGATCGGCGCGTGATAGGCGCAGATAGGGCCGTGACCAAACTGGGCAAAACCGATCCACCCAGTTGAGGTCGGTTGCATCTGCAACGCGCCCACCATCCTCGTTTGGAAGGGGGATTTGAGGGTCTGGTGTCTGGTTTTGATCGGTCATATGGTGCGGCCATGAAGCAAGCGAAAATCAGGCTCTATGTAGACGCGGACTTGGCCGAGGGGCAAGCGGTAGCTGTGTCGCGGGATCAAGCACATTACCTTTTTGGGGTGATGCGGTTGACCGAAGGTGCGTTGGTGGCCTTGTTTAATGGCCGCGATGGTGAGTTTCAGGCCGAAGTGACCGTGGCAAACAAACGCAATGGGGTTTTGACGTGTGGGACGCAGTCCAAACCTTTGCAGATGCCCCCTGATGTGTGGTTGTTGTTTGCGCCAATCAAAAAGGCGCGGACGGATTTTATTGTGGAGAAGGCGGCAGAGATGGGTGCGGCGCGGATTTGCCCTGTGTCGACGGAATTTACGCAGTCGGACCGGCTGCGGCGGGATCGGTTGCAGGCCCATGCTGTTGAAGCGGCAGAGCAATGTGGTGGAACCTATGTGCCTGAGGTGGCTGAGTTGATGAAGCTGGATCATGTGCTGAAAGAGTGGCCCGCAGAGCGGAAGTTGCTGTTTTGTGATGAAACGCGAGTTGGTGAGGCAGCGACGGATTTAGCGGAGCTTGGCGGTGGGCCTTGGGCGATTTTGATTGGGCCAGAGGGTGGGTTTTCCCCTGATGAGGTTTCGCGGCTTCGTGGCATGGATGGCGTGCATTCTGTTAGCCTTGGCCCACGGGTGTTGCGTGCGGATACGGCGGCAGTGGCAGCCTTGGCGCTGTGGCAGGATGCGCTGGGGGATTGGGGATGAATTTTATTAGACCCGAAGTGCGCGAGGCGTTGTGGCGGTGGCGCGAGGTGATTGTCTGTGGGCTGCTGATCCTGTGGGGTGTGCGCATGATTGGCGTTGGGTTGGAGCGCGAAAGCGTGACGCAGACGTTTATGGGGGCGATGATTGCGGCGCTGTTTGCGGTGTTGATGTTCTGGGCGATTTTGCGGGCCAAGATGTTTAAGCCGCTGAAAGGCGCTGGTGTTGTTGAGGTGAAGGAGCGCGAGGTTGGGTATTTGTCCCCCGATGGTGGCGCCTTTGTTTCGCTTGATGATCTGACAAAGTTGGAAATTGTAACCAACGACCGTGGACCCGTGGAAGATGATGTGTTCTGGGTGCTGTCCCACAACGGCGGAGAGCCGATTGCGATCCCTGCGAGCGCGAAGGGGAGTGAGTTGCTGTTTGATGCTTTCGCTGCGCTGAAAGGTGTGGATTTCGAAGCGGCAGTGCGGGCCATGAGCAGCACTGAAAACGCGCGATTTCTGATCTGGGAAAAGCGGATTTTGCACTAACCATTACGCGACTTGAGTGGTTCGCGTCTTGACACTTGGCATCCGCTGTTTCACCTCTGGACCAACTTAAAATTTTGGAGACACGCGATGTCTATTCCACAGTCGGGCGGTGGCCCTATCGAGCATCACGATCAATTGGCGCAGTATTTGGCGGATGGGTGTAAACCCAAAGACGATTGGCGCATTGGGACGGAACACGAAAAATTTGGATATGATAAGGCAGGGCAGATGCCGCTGCCCTATGACGGGCCGTGTGGGATCAAAGCCATGTTGGATGGTCTGCGCGAAGGCTTTGGCTGGGATCCAGTAGAGGAAGACGGCAAGATTATCGGGCTTGTGAAGGACGGTGCCAATGTTTCCTTGGAACCTGGCGGGCAGTTGGAATTGTCTGG
>CAYWIR010000084.1:0-8240 GCA_964458375.1 uncultured Neptunicoccus sp. | reverse complement strand
GGCCTGTCGCGCTTGCACATTTCAGGCTGCAAAATCTGGCTGTTGGACGAACCCACAACAGCGCTCGATACCGATCACGTTGCGCAATTTTCCCGCATTCTCACAGATCACTGCGACAGTGGTGGCATCGCGGTCCTGTCCACACACCTCGACCTGCCCATTGCGAATGCGCAAACCTTAAACGTGACGCAATTCGCACCCGATGACACCGCGTCTTTTGATCCCTTCCTTGAAGGATCATACTAATGCTGGCCCTGATCAAACGCGACATTACCCTTGCCCTGCGCTCTGGGGGCGGCTTCGGCCTTGCTCTGGCATTCTTTTTGATCTTGGTCCTGTTCGTTCCGTTTGGCGTTGGCCCCGATCGCGCCCTGTTGTCGACCATTGCGCCCGGTATTCTGTGGATCGGTGCGCTGTTGTCCTGCTTGCTGTCCCTTGATCGCATTTTTCAATTGGATGCCGAAGACGGCACACTCGATGCACTTGCCACGGCTCCAATCCCGCTTACAGGCCTCGCTATTGCTAAGGCAGCCGCCCATTGGATCACAACAGGGCTGCCCCTGACACTGGCCAGCGCCCCGCTTGGATATCTGCTGGGCTTACCAACCGCGGGCTACCCATGGCTCATCGCGTCTTTGGCCATTGGCACGGTTTCCCTTTCAACCCTCGGCATGTTTGGCGCGGCTGTTACGGTGGGCATAAAACGGGGCGGTCTGCTTCTCTCGCTGCTCGTGTTGCCACTATACATCCCAACCCTGATCCTAGGCGCACAAACCGTGACCCGCGCCATAGAAGGCGACGCCCCCGCCGCCGCACTGACACTGCTGGCGGGCCTCACACTTTTGACAGTTGCCCTTGTGCCTTTTGCCGCCAGCATGGCCCTTCGCGCAAACTTACGTTGACAAAACACCTCCTGATTTGCAGGTTTCTTCCATTAGAAAAAGGAGGTTCCCATGTTACGCATTACAACCACACTGATCGCCCTGTCGCTTGCCAGCGTCACGCACGCCGCCGATTTTAAGGTCAAACTGACAGGCGGCTGGAACGGCAAAACTGTCCCCGCTGGACAGCACTGCAAACTCCACGGCGGCAAAGGCAAAACGCCCCCTATGACCATTACAGGCCTGCCCGCAGGAACAGAATGGGTGCTGGTGCAATACAATGACCGCAGCTACCAACCATTGTCGCGCAATGGCGGCCATGGATCCATCGGCTATCCCGTATCTGGTTCCAGCGCAAAGCTGCCAGCCGTGGCGGCACGGTCTAACAAACTTCCAAACGGCATTTTTGTTTACAAACGCGCCAAGAGCAAAGGCAAATACGCATCCAAGGGCTACCTTCCCCCCTGCTCAGGCGGGCGCGGCAACGCCTATTTTGCAGACGTCTTCGCCATGCAAGGCAAGAAAAAGAAACTCGCCTCTGCCCGCGTTGAATTGGGCAAGTATTAAGGCCGTTTTCGCCGAAAACGAGCAATCTGAATTCGTTTAACACCCAGCAAATATGACGCGTTCGCCAGACGCTTCATTTTCGACGCGTGATTTATGACGCGTCGAAAACGATGGGTGATGGTATATAGACACCCCAAACCACACAACAAAAACCCCTGTGACCCAATGCCCATTGGCCTGTGCAGAAAAAACCGCTAAACACGCCGCATGTCGATCTGGGAATACGCAAATCCGGTTAAATTTATGGCTCTGTCGGGCCGTGTTTTGCCGTTCGCCACGCTTCTTGCCGCCGCCTGTTTGCTCACCGCATTGATCTGGGGATTCTTCTTCACCGAAGACGATTTCAAACAAGGCTCCACCGTCAAAATCATCTTCCTGCACGTTCCAGCGGCCATGATGGCCATCAACATCTGGATCATGATGCTGATCGCCTCACTTATCTGGCTTGTGCGCCGCCACCATGTCTCTGCCCTCGCCGCTCGTGCCGCAGCGCCAATCGGCGTCACAATGACATTGATCGCTCTCTTCACAGGCGCGATCTGGGGTAAACCCATGTGGGGCACCTATTGGGCGTGGGACCCACGCCTCACCTCATTTATGATCTTGTTTGTCTTCTACCTCGGCTACCTCGCCCTTTGGCAAGCGGTAGAAGACGATGACACCGCCGCAGACCTCACCTCGATCCTCTGCATGGTCGGCTCTGTCTTCGCCCTATTGTCCCGTTATGCCGTGAACTTATGGAACCAAGGCCTCCACCAAGGCGCCACCCTTACGGTCAAAGAAACCAGCCCCATTGACGCCAGCTATTATTACCCGCTGCTGCTGTCCATGCTCGGCTTTGTCCTGTTGTTCATCACCCTCGTACTGCTGCGCACCCGTATGCACATCCGCCTGCGCCGCGCCCGCGCGTTACTGGCAAGAGGCTCCGTATGATCCCTGATCTTGGCAAATACGCCGCTGACGTGCTGTCGGCCTACGGCATTGCGCTCTTACTGCTGATCGCGCTGATCGTCGTGTCGCTGCGCCAATCCGCAAAGGCCCGCGCCACGCTAGAACAGGCCGAGCAGGACACATCAAAGGACACAGAATGAAACGTGTCCCCCTTCTCGTCCTGATCCCACCCCTGTTGTTCCTGTCCATCGCGGCCACGTTTTACATTGGTCTTTACCGCGCAGACCCAAACACACTGCCAAGCGCCATGATCGGCAAATCCGCCCCTGCGCTGGTGGCCGAGCCGCTCGGCACGCTGCCCCCCGTGACCGAGGATATGATCCGCACAGGCGATCTCAAGCTCGTGAATTTTTGGGCCAGCTGGTGTGGCCCGTGCCGCGTCGAACACCCGAACCTGCAAGAACTGGCCAACAACGGCCTGCCAGTCATCGGCCTCAACTACAAAGACGCTGATGCCAACGCCCTTGGCTTTCTAAACGAACTCGGCAACCCCTACATCGGTGTCAGCAGCATTGATGGCCGCCAATCTCTCGAATGGGGGGTCTACGGCGTGCCAGAAACCTTCCTTGTGGATGGCAAGGGCACAATCCTCTTCCGCGCAGCGGGTCCCATCACACAGCGCGTCATCCGCGAACAGTTGATCCCTGCGATCACCGCCGCTTCTCAATAAACAAAACCACGTGTGGATTGGCCTCTGATCCAGTCTGGTTTTGACCTAAGCGCAGCCACATAACTGATGCGCAGCCCCACCAAAAATGCCACTGAACACTCAATTCGGTCCAAAATAGTGTACCAACAAAATTATTCCGCCCATTAAACACGTGAATTTCTCCAATATTATCAGAACCTTAAATAAAAATCTGAATTTTTGTCAAAAAAACCCTCTTACAATGTCGAAAAATGAATGCAGCATCCGTCCTTGAGGTACCAACTTAAAGAAAAGGGAAACCAAAATGACATTTACAGTAACACCAATCTACGCGCTCGCAGTTGCACTTATCTACATGGTCCTGTGGATGCGCGTTTCATCCAAACGCGCCGAACTTGGGCAATCCATCGGCGATGGCGGCGATGCTGATCTGCTGCTGCGGGTCCGCCAACATGGCAACTGCGCAGAGTGGAGCTGCTTTCTTCTGATCCTCATGATCTTGGCCGAAGGTATGGGCGCTCCTGCGATTTACCTTCACATTGGCGGCGCGTTGCTGCTGATCGGGCGGATCGCACATCCATTTGGCCTCAAGAAAGATAACGCGGGCCACGTTCTGCGCTACGTTGGAAATGGAAGCAACATGCTGGCAACACTCAACCTGATGATCTGCCTTGGTGTGAACATTCTGGGGCTGTAAGGCCCCCGAATTTCCCGCACCAATCCAAATCCTGAAAGGACGAACCAATGAAATACATGCTTTTGATTTACAACAACCCCGAACAGCAACCCCAATACGGCACGCCCGAGTTCGAAGCGATGATGGGCGGCTTCTTTGCCGCGAACGAAAAAATGAAGGCCGATGGCGTGCTGGTTGACGGCGAGAGCTTGAACGAGCCTGACACCGCAACCTCTGTCCGCGTTAAAGCAGGCAAAACCGAAACAATGGACGGGCCTTTTGCCGAAACCCGCGAATATCTTGGCGGGTATTATGTGATCGACGTTCCCGACCTAGATGCGGCCATCACCTATGCCGAGTTGATCCCCTCAGCCACCTTTGGCACCATCGAAGTGCGTGCGCTGATGGATTATAACCCAGCAGGCTGATCCAACCATGTCAAAGACAACCACCCCCATTGCGATCACCAAGGCCATCGAAGATGTGCTGCGCCAAGATCGGGGGCGGTTGATTGCCGGATTAACCTCCCGCTTGGGGGATTTGCAGCTGGCCGAGGATGCGTTGCAAGATGCCCTCATCTCGGCAATGTCCCACTGGGGACGGGCTGGCCTCCCCCATTCTCCCATCGGTTGGTTGATGAAAGTGGGGCTGAACAAAGGCGTTGATCGCATTCGAAAAGGCCAAAGCGAAACACGAAAGGCGGATGATTACATGGCTGTACACGCCACCTACAGCGAACGTCTGGACGACGAACCCATCCCAGATGAACGCCTGCGTCTTATCTTTGCCTGCTGCCACCCTATCCTCGAAGAAAAGTCACGCATCGCGCTGACCTTGCGGGTTGTCTGCAACCTAACAACACGAGAAATCGCAGCGACCTTTTTGGACAATGATGTCACCATCGGTCAGCGGATATCCCGCGCAAAGGCCAAGCTCAAAGAGTCAGGCATCGGGTTTGAAATCCCAGATCAGGACTTTTGGCCTGCCCGATTGGACGCGGTTCTCTCAACCATCTACCAAATTTACACCGTTGGATATGTCAGCGAAGACGCAAGCGATCGTGATTTATGCCGCGAGGCGCTCTTTTTAATGCGGCTTTTAGACCGCCTCCGCCCGGACGACCCCGAGATTGAGGGCGCACTGGCGCTTGTTCTGCTGACCGAGGCGCGACAAAACGCACGCATCAGCGACGACGGTGCAACCGTCACACCCGAAGCACAGGATCGCAGCCTCTGGGACTCCCATATGACCCACGAAGGGCAAAGGATTTTGGCACAAGCGGTAGAACGTGGCCGCCCTGGCCCCTATCAAATCAAAGCCGCCATTGCAGATTGCCATATGTCGGGCAGCACCCCCGATTGGCCACAAATCTCCTTGCTATACGGCTCCCTTTGGATGCACGAACCCACTCCAGTGGTTGCGCTCAATTGGGCCATCGTGATTGCAAAACTTGGGGACACCGCCTTGGCCCTAGAAAAGGTCGAAGCCCTCGAACCAGACCTACGAGAATTCCAACCCTTCTACGCGGCCTATGCAAACCTGCTGGTGCAAACAGGCCGAAAAAACGAAGCCCGCGCCGCATATGCCACCGCCATAGACATGGCACAAAGCCAATCCAGCCAAAAGTTCCTCGAAAACGCGCTTCTGCAAATCCAAGACTGAATGAGTTTAGAGGCGCAGTTTATATGGAACAGAGCGCCATGAACGCCTCAGCAGCCCTGCAGGCCCCATCAAACAGCGCGTGATCCGCGATTCACATGACAAAGACATAGGAACTTAGAGTTTTGGATCGCTAGCGACACCGCCGAATACACAACCTAACGTCCACACAGAGCCCATTGTGTCTGATGCTGTATTCGACACCAACGTCCGCTTGCCATAAACTGGCCATGGTCACATATTTGGAGAAATAGATTGAAGTGGTTGAGCAAGCTCATGTTTTGGAAAAAGAAAAGTAGGCGCAAACTTCCCAAGTTCCACGACAAGGAAACCTTGGAAAAGGCTCTACAAGAATTTGGAATATCGGCTGATGCTTCGCGCAAGCTAGCGCATCTTGGACGTTTCAGCTTGCACCTTGAGCCGACAAAACAAGGTAGGACAAATTCTGGATTGTTCTCGAAAGTTGGGGGAAGCCCCGCACTTCCAAATGGAGTGGAATGGCCTTTCCGACCAAGTTGGCCACAACAAGTGGACAACGGTCACAACAGCGATCAAGCAGGATATTACCAATCCCCGCAACCCTATAACTTCATCGCTCAAATTTCATTTGAAGAGATGCTCGTCACTGGCACCATGGGCTTATCATTACCAACACAAGGCGCTCTCTATCTGTTCTATGATGATTTGGCACAGGGCTGGGGTTTTGACCCGAAGGACTCACTTGGTTTCAAGGTGATCTATGTACCAAGCGTAAAGAATGTCAGAATTTCTCAGAAGCCTGAGTTTCATGAGGACGTTCCATCATACAGCGAGGTCGTTCTCGAACCGAAATTGCGGTTCGAGTACTGCCCGCCAGAAGGCTTGCACTTTGAAAACCTTGCCTTGTCAGCTTCCGACAAGGACGCCTACATGCAATTCGTAGAATTGATTGAGGAGCAATTCGTAGAATTGATTGAGGAGCAATCCGAACTTGATTGGCGATGTGCATCGAACCACAAGGTTTTGGGTTGGTCAAACAATGTCCAAGCTCCGATGGAAGAAGAGTGCGCTCTGGTAACATCCGGCATCTATTGTGGTGGGCCCGAAGGTTATAACTCGCCAGAAGCGAAGAAGATTAAGTCGGAACCAAACGAGTGGGTGCAATTGCTTGAAATCGGGACCGATGACGAAGCAGACATGATGTGGGGAGATATGGGAACATTGTTCCTTTGGATTAAGCAGTCAGACCTCGAAAACAGGAATTTCGAAAACACTTGGCTCATACTTCAGTGCAGTTAGCAGACCTTCATGATGCGGCGACGAAAGGCAGCTTTGTCCCCCAAAGCTGCCATCCCCCTCACCCTTCCAGCGCGTCGATCATATCAACGCGCAGGCCATGGCGTCCGCCTTCAAACTCTGTGTTCAAAAACACTTCGGTAATCTGCAGCGCCTCGGCTTCATTGATCACACGCGCCCCAAGGGACAGCATATTGGCATTGTTGTGGGCGCGGATCATTTCGGCTGAGAACAAGTCGCTGCACACCCCGCAGCGAATGCCTTTCACCTTATTGGCGGCCATCATAATGCCCTGCCCCGTGCCACACAGGATAATCCCAAGCGCACAGTCACCCGAGGCAACCTTTGCCGCCGCCGCAGCGCCGTGTTCGGGGTAATGGGTGCTCTCTGGGCTGGTCGGGCCGATATCCACAACCTCCCAGCCAAGCGCCGCTACATGGGTCGCAACCGCTTGGCGCATCTCAATGGCCGCATGATCGCTCGACAAAACTACTTTCTTATTCACGCTCATCAGACTGCCATATCCAAAACCATTTTCACCGCATTCGCAGCTTCCGCACCCTTTTTCACAAAATGCGCTTTGTAAAAGGCATCATGGTCTGGGGTTTCCTGATAATGGTGCGGCGTCAAGCTGACAGAAAACACGGGAACGCCTGTGTCCATCTGCGCGCGCATCAATCCATCGACAACCGCGCTGGCAACGAAGTCATGGCGGTAAATCCCACCGTCCACCACCAAAGCCGCAGCCACAACCGCCGCATAATCACCGCTCTCGCCGAGCTTTTTGGCCAGTAACGGCATTTCAAACGCGCCTGGCACATCAAACGCATCAATCTCTGCGTTGCCCATGGCCTCTTTAAATCCATCATACGCCTGATCCACAGTCTCCGCATGCCAGCGGGCTTTGATAAAGGCGATTTTGTTGGGTTTTGTCATTGCTCTGATCCTTTCCTTACAACAAGACAAGACCCAGAGCGTTCAGACACGCGCACGCGGTTTCCCGCGCCACACACATCCATTCTCTTCCATCCGGACTATACCGTCGGCTTTGGAATCCAACCAAATCTGCAACTTGCGTCGCTCGCGGGCTTGTATGCCGAAACATCATCACCGCCGGTGGGGAATCACACCCCGCCCTGAGAATACCCAACGGCTACCAACCCAGCGCCCTGCTCACAAGTCCAATCCCGACCCAATCGCCCCCATCCACGCCAGATCGTAACGTCACGAAATACACAAAAACCCGTATTGCGCTTTGCCATTCAACCTGTTTTTGCTGAACCATGAAACAACGCGTTTAAGGAGCCTTCCATGCAGCCTCAAATCGATCCCACCCGCTACACCAACCTCGCCGTAACAGACGAAGGTGATGGGGTATGGATGGTCACATTGAACCGCCCCACAAAACGCAATGCGCTGGACATCTCCACCATTGATGAACTGGTGGATTTTTTCTCTCTCGCGCCGCGTGCAGGTGTCCGTGCCGTTGTTCTGGCTGGCAAAGGCGATCACTTTTGCGCAGGTCTCGACCTGATTGAACACCACGACGCAGACCGCAGCCCAGCGGACTTTATGCACGTTT
>CAYWIR010000083.1:0-8321 GCA_964458375.1 uncultured Neptunicoccus sp. | reverse complement strand
GAATTCGCCTTCTTGGGGCGCAAATTCAAGATCGCAGTGACAGGATCGGAGACAGATCGCGCCGTGACCAAAGCGCATGATATTGGGCTGCGCATGGTGCGCAACGACGCGGGCGATGCAGGATATGAGGTGATCGTAGGCGGTGGTTTGGGCCGCACGCCGATGATTGGCAAAGTTCTGCGGGATTTCCTCCCAGTGGCGGATTTGTTGCCTTACGTAGAAAGCGTTCTTCAGGTTTATAACCGATTGGGGCGGCGCGATAATAAGTACAAAGCACGGATCAAGATCACCGTGCACGAGAATGGGATTGAGACCATTCGGGACTTGGTGGAGGAACGGTTCGTGATCCAACGGGCGGCGTTTGGTGGCTATGACCAGAAACTGTTTGCCGAGATTAAGAAAGCGTTTGCGGCCCCCGCGTTTACCAACGGCTCTTTGGATGCGTTTTATGATGCGCAAAACAAAGACGGGGCGTTTCGATCTTGGGTGGATACGAACTTGTCTGAACATCAGAACGACGATTATGCGATTGTAACCGTGTCCATCAAAGCCCACGGGCAAACACCCGGCGATGCAACTGCGGATCAAATGCGCGTTTTGGCATCCATTGCTGAGGACTTTGCCCACGACGAGTTGCGGATTTCCCATGAGCAGAATGTGATCCTGCCACATGTTCACAAATCGAATTTGCCTGCCATTTATGCGCGGTTGCGTGACGCGGGTCTGGCAACTGCAAATATTGGACTGATTTCGGACATTATCGCCTGCCCCGGTATGGATTATTGTGCGTTGGCGACTGCGCGGTCAATCCCTGTGGCACAACAGATCGCAACACGATTTGATGAACTGAAGCTAGAGCACGATATCGGGGCCCTAAAGATCAAGATTTCAGGCTGCATCAATGCCTGTGGGCACCACCATGTAGGCCATATCGGGATTTTGGGGTTAGATCGCGCTGGTGTTGAGAATTATCAAATCACGCTTGGTGGTGACGGTACAGAAACCGCAACCATCGGCGAGCGGGCGGGACCTGGCTTTGCTTATGATGAGATCGTGCCCGCAATAGAGCGATTGATTTATGCCTATCTGGATATCCGCAACGATGAGGCCGAGACATTCTTGCAGACCTATCGCCGCGTTGGGTTAGAGCCGTTTAAGGCGGCGCTGTACCCTGCGGAACAAATCGCGGCGGAGTAATCCATGCCCTTTGAAAGCGCCTATCTCAGCATTCCAGAGCGCGTCGAGCTCTTGAATTTTCGCTATCGCAATCATGCGGCGATCCCCGTTTTAGGGGCCGTGCTTAGCGATCCATTTGTTGGGAAAATCGCGCTTGTTTCGTCCTTTGGGGCAGAGAGCATTGTTCTGTTGCATCTGGTGTCACTGGTCAAACCAGAAACCCCTGTGATCATGATTGATACTGAAATGCTGTTCCCAGAAACGCTGGCGTATCAGGCAGAGGTGGCGAAAACGCTTGGCCTGTGCGATGTGCGCATTATTCGGGCGGATGCCAACGCGGTGGCAGCGGTAGACCCTGATGGGATGCTCCATCAGAGCGATCCTGATGCCTGCTGCGCTGTGCGAAAAACCGCGCCGTTGCTGGACGCATTGGAAGATTTTGATGGTTGGATCACTGGACGTAAGCGGTTTCAGAACGGACAGCGCGTGAACTTGGACCTGTTTGAGGTGGACACGGAGCATCGCTTCAAGATCAATCCGCTGGCCCATTGGCGGGTACAGGATTTGACGGCTTATATGGAAAACAACGCCCTCCCCCGACATCCGCTGGTGGCGAAAGGGTATCCGTCTATTGGATGTGCACCTTGCACCAGCCCCGTGGCAAAAGGCGAAGACCCGCGATCCGGGCGTTGGAACGGGCAAGACAAAGTTGAATGTGGAATACATTTCGGGGCCGATGGCGCCGTGGTCAGAGGATAGAAGAATGAACACTGTAATTGTACAAGACACTGGTTTTATCGTCGATGATTGGGCTGGCCCACTGCTCGACTGGGATGTGGCGACGCAAGGTGGCGCTGATCCAGAGGTGGGTTATGGGTTGGATGTGCCAAACACCGTTACCGCCGAACAGTTGAAGCCGTATTTCAATTCGGTGGCGATGATCCGTGTATCCTTCCCATCAAGCGCAGATGGCCGTGGGTTTTCCATCGCTCGGTCCTTACGGTTGTTGGGATACACTGGGCGCTTGCGGGCGCACGGCCATGTTTTGGCGGATCAATATGCCATGGCGCGGCGTGTGGGTTTTGACGAGGTGGAGATCGACGCCGCTTTGGCCGCGCGCCAAACTGAGGATCAATGGTTGGCGCGGGCGAACTGGCAATCGCACAGTTACCTGAGCCAATTGCAGCGCAGTGCGTAGCCTTTAGAGCGTGTCTCAAACACAACATGCTTTATCATCAGGTGGATTTTTTAAATTCGTTAGTACACTAACGATTGACCTTTATCAAAGAATAAGACAATGACAGATCAGACCCTAAACACGACTGAGGCGAAACCCGTGCCTGTACTTCCTGACGCGCAAACCGTTACTTCTATTACCCACCACAACGACTGGCTGTTTTCGTTCCGCGTGACACGGCCGCAATCCCTGCGTTTCCGTTCAGGAGAGTTTGTGATGATCGGCCTGATGGGTGACCCACACCCTGAAACAGGCAAACAAAAACCGCTGTTGCGGGCCTATTCCATTGCTTCGCCGAGCTGGGATGATGAGCTGGAGTTTTACTCCATCAAAGTGCAAGACGGGCCGCTGACCAGCAAGTTGCAGCATATTAAGGTCGGAGATGAGATTATCTTGCGCCCCAAACCTGTAGGGACGCTGGTTTTGGATGCGCTTTTGCCTGGGAACCGTATGTATTTTGTCTGCACAGGGACGGGTATTGCCCCGTTTGCAAGCCTGATCCGTGATCCAGAACTGTATGAGAAATACGACGAAGTGATCTTGGCGCACACCTGTCGTTACAAAAGCGAACTGACCTATGGCGCGGATTTGGTTGCCAGCTTGGCCGATGATCCGCTGATCGGAGAGTTCGTGGGCGATAAACTGAAGTATTACGCCACCACCACCCGCGAAGAGAGCCCGCGCATGGGTCGTGTGACCGACCTGCTGCGAGATGGGACCATCGCGAAGGAGTTCGATCTTCCGCCGCTAGACCCAAAGACAGATCGATTGATGGTTTGTGGGTCCATGGCGCTGAACTTGGATGTGAAAGACATCTGTGAAAGCGCGGGGCTGACCGAAGGGTCAAATTCATCCCCTGCGGAGTTCGTGGTGGAGAAGGCGTTTGTGGGTGAAGGTGTTACGGAGAATTTTGACGCGTAATGCTTTTAGGTTGAATTCCCTATGAAGATTGGCTTCTCTGATGGAAATTGGAGGAGCCTTTTTTGTGAGGCGATAGTTTCATTGGTAAATTGGGTACGCGCTAATCTATTTCGGAACTGGTTTGATGGGCTTGTTTCGCTCGTCTTGATCGCCTTACTTGCGTGGGCAGCGTTCGCGGTGTTTGAATGGGCTGTTTTACACGCGGTTTGGAATGCCGAGTCGTTAATCCAATGCAATCAACTTGTCAGAGAGCGACACGGAACTGATGCTGGTGGTGCTTGTTGGGCCGTTTTGAAGGAACGTAGCCTGCAACTTGCATTCGGGTTTTATCCAGAACACCTCTATTTGCGCCCAGTCCTCGCCATTGGGCTGTTGCCCTTAGCATTAGCGCCAATCGTGTTTCGGCCCTGGCGTCGCTGGGTGTTGTGGTTTGCCATTTGCTACCCAATTGTGTCCTACTTCTTAGTCTTTGGCGGTTTCGGAATGGAAAAAGTCCCTTCCGCAAGAATAGGTGGTTTCCTTTTGGTTTTCGTTTTCGGCGTTTTTGGGAGCGTCATTGCAATAGCCGGCGGCATTGCGATTGCGCTGATTGGTCTGTTTGGAATTTTACCTGTGCGTCTTATCATGGGCGCGTTTCATGCCGTATTTAGCCGCATACCCATTTTCATTCTCTTTTATGCTGGATTTGTAGGATTGAGTTACGTCTTACCACTGGGGCTGGTGTTGGATTTCCCATTTCTTTTTGACTTAATCTTTAGAATAGTCTTGGTGCTTGGCTTGGTGTCAGCAGCTCAAATTGCTGAGACACTTCGAAACGATCTAGCCACTTCACTTGACACACATTCGATTGGCGCTGCAGCACTTGGGTTTACTCCGACTAAATCCTTTTGGGTTGTTCTCTTTCCAGCCGCTTTTCGCCAAGCGTTTCCAAAAATAGTAGACGAGCTGGCAGATTTGTCCCGCAATACGGCCATCGTTTCAATGATAGGTCTGTTGGATCCTTTAGGTTTAATCAACAACATACGCGCCGATAGTGCTTGGAATGGTGTGGTCGTAGAATTGTTTATCTCTGTCGCCATTTGCTTTTGGGTGATTAGTTTTACACTGACATCCTATTCAAGATACCTACGCCGTTGCCAAACTTGGGAAACCACTCGCGTTCAGGAAACTTACGCATGACCACTCTCCAAACCTCCCCTTTGCACCCAAAATTCGGCAAGGTTATCGAAAACTTTGACCTACGCGAGGTTACGGCCACGCATCTCTACCCCGAAATTCGTCAGCTCTTCGAAGAGCATTCCGCCCTTCTGTTCCCTGCGCAGTCCATTTCGGATGACGATCACACGCGGTTGGCAAAACTGTTCGGTCCGTTGGAAAATCGCGCGGCGATGGCACAGGGGCGGGCCGTTGAGTTTAAGGTTTCGCCTGTGTCCAATGAAACGGATGCTGGCGTTACGGATGCAAAGGCGCTGCATACGTTGAACCTGCAGGCAAATATGTTGTGGCATACGGACAGTACGTTTTTGCCGATCCCTGCCCTTGTGAACCTGCTGACGGCGAAGGTGGTTCCTGACGAGGGAGGGCAAACGGAGTTGGCTTCGACCCGCGTCGGATGGGCCGAGATGCCTGCGCGTTTGCGTGACCCTTTGCAAGATGCGGTGATTTGGCATCGGTTGTCCCACTCTCGCGCGCAGATTTCTGCGGAACTGGGCAATATGGCTGAGATGCGGCAATGGCCTGATCGGCCTTGGCGGGCGGTTTGGCCCAATCCTGTGACAGGGGACGAGGCACTTTATATTGCGAGCCATGCCTTCGCCGTTGAAGGGATGGGACTGGAGGAGAGCCAAGCGCTGATTACAGAGGCAATTTCTTTTTGCACACAGGAACAGTATGTCTATTCGCACAACTGGTCCGTGGGGGATGTTTTGATCTGGGATGAACGATCAATGTTACATCGGGGGCAACCTTGGCCTTATGAACAGCCCCGAACACTGATGAGTATCTGTTGTTCTGTCACGGACAGTGACGGGCTTTCATCCGTTAAAATAGTTTAAAAACAGTGTGTTTTGGCGGCAACTCGCCTAACAAATTATCAAATTCGTACCCACTCTGGAATTGTTACAAAGGCTAAACTACCTGTTATACACGGCGATGTGAGTGGCATTTCAGTGCCACCCATTGCTATCACTACCCCATCACAAGACGTGATTTAGGTTTTAACCTCGGAGAGGAACATCAAATGTCTAACACAGTAAAAACACTCGCAGTGGCGTCCGCAGTTGCAGCCGCTATGGTTTCCCAAGCAAACGTTGCATCCGCACAATCCAAAGAAAAATGCTACGGCGTTGCTTTGGCTGGTGAGAACGGTTGTGCAGCGGGCCCAGGCACATCCTGCGCAGGCACATCTACAGTGGATTACCAAGGCAACGCTTGGTCACTGGTTGCTGCTGGTACATGTGCAGAAATCGAACTGCCAGCTATGGCTGACGGTACAGCACGCACAGGTTCTACAGAAGAACTGACACGCGACATCCCGTCCTAAGACGGTGTGAAGTTTGGGTGGGTGGCATCGGCCACCCACCCTGCCCTACCACCTTGATATAAGGGGATTTTCAAAATGCTGGACGCCCGTGCAGAGAAACCACTACAGGTTCCCAATCGGGCTGGTGTTGGCTTTAAAGCGCAGCATCTGGACGGTATTTTGAAAGACCCCAACGCAGTTGGTTGGCTGGAAATTCACGCCGAAAACTACATGGGGGATGGCGGGCGACCAATCGCACAGTTGCGCCATCTGCGCGAACAGTTTCCCATTTCCTGCCATGGTGTTGGCCTGTCCATCGGGGCCGAAGGGCCGCTTGATGCAGACCATCTGGCACGGTTGAAACATCTGGTGAGCTGGCTTGAACCTGGATTGTTTTCCGAACATCTGGCTTGGTCTACCCACGACAGCCATTTCCTGAACGATTTGCTGCCAGTGCCCTACACCCAAACAGTTGTGGATCAAGTGGTCAGCCATATTGATCAGGTACAAGAGACCGTTGGGCGAAAGATGCTGTTGGAAAACCCATCCACATATGTTGCCTTTGCCGAAAGCGATCGGTCAGAGATTGAATTTTTGACAGAAGTGGCGAAACGCACGGGATGTGGTTTGCTGCTGGACGTGAACAATGTGTTTGTGTCCGCCACAAATCAAAATTACTCCCCCGAAGGCTATATCGATGCCTTTCCCACTGAATTTGTTGGGGAAATTCACCTTGGCGGGCATGAAGAAGATGCCGATGATCATGGGGAAACCTTGTTGATCGACAGCCATTCGCGTGAAGTGGTGGATCCTGTTTGGGCGCTGTATGAATACACTTTGGCCAAGGCTGGGCCAAGGCCGACCCTGATCGAATGGGACAATGATATCCCAGAGTGGCCTGTTCTGGCCGCAGAAATGGCCCGCGCTGATGGCATACTGTCCGCGCAACCTGCGACTGTCGGATGACAGTGGGTCAAACAGCCTTTACGCAAGCCCTGCTGAACCCAGAGGCGGCGATACCTGATGGGCTGATTGATCCAGTGGGACGCCCTGCAGGCAAGCGGTTTAACGTCTATCGAAACAACGTGATTGTCAGCCTGATGGATGCGATGGAAACGGCGTTTCCTGTGATCCAAAAGCTGATCGGCGCTGAGAATTTTCGCAATTTGGCTGGGCTTTATGTGCGGCAACATCCTCCGGAACATCCCATGCTGATGTTTTATGGGGGCGCTTTCCCAGAGTTCTTAGGCGGGTTTGAGCCGCTGGCCCATGTTCCCTATCTTGCGGATGTGGCACGATTGGAGCTGGCGCGACGAGCGGCCTATCATGCGGCCGATGCGGATGCGGTTGCTGGCGATGCTCTTGGTGCCATTGCACCTGATGCGCTGATGGACACCGTGATAGAACTGTCCCCTGCCCTTCAGATTATCGACAGCCCCTATCCCATTGCTGGCATCTGGCATTTCAACATGACCGAAGGTGTTGGCGCACCTGCGGCAGTGGCAGAAACCGTTCTGGTGACGCGCCCTAAATTTGATCTGGAAATGCAGGTCATTGGGCTGGGCCAAGCTGATTTCTTGCGGGCGTTGCAAAGGGGCGAAACGCTCGGCGCGGCCTTTGAAGCGGCCAATCAAACAGAAGACGGGTTCGACCTGTCCGCTGCCATTGTTCTGATGCTGCAATCAGAGCTGATTATAAAACTAAAATCGTGAGGGATACGAAATGACTGCAATCACAAACTTGTACAATTCAATCATGGGGCTGCTGCTCAAGGCACTTGGTGACTGGTTTTTACCCACATTTGCGAGATTTTCATTCGCGGCTGTTCTGCTGATGTATTTCTGGAATTCCGCCAAAACAAAACTGGGAAATGGCGTGCTGGGTGTGTTCAGCCCGTCTGACAATGCTTACATTCAGATGTTCCCAAAGACGGTTGAAGCCTTGGGATATGACACGAGCCAATTGGGTGTGTTCCACTGGTTCGTTGCTTTTGCAGGCACAGCGGCGGAGTTTATTCTTCCCTTTCTGATTATCCTTGGCCTGTTCACGCGGCTCGCCGCGATTGGCATGATTGGGTTTGTTTTTGTGCAAAGCATTGTTGATATCTACGGCCACGGAGTTGCGGGCAAGGACATTGGTGGATGGTTCGACGGCCCGTCAAATGCGCTTATTCTTGATCAGCGATTGATGTGGGTTCTGTTGTTCGCAATTCTGATTGTGAAGGGCGCCGGACCGCTGTCCGTGGATCGTTTGCTAAACAAACCAGCCGCTGAGTAACACAAATCACAGATATTGGGCTTGGACGTCTTTCGTCCAGCCCAATGTCACAGAGCCATCTTGATCGATCACGGGGCGTTTCATCAACGTGGGGTGGTCGATCAATAGGGCCAAGGGATCGCGGGCGCGTTCTGCGTCATCCAGCCCTCGCCACGTGGTAGAACGGGTGTTCAACAGCGCATCCCCAAA
>CAYWIR010000082.1:0-8403 GCA_964458375.1 uncultured Neptunicoccus sp. | reverse complement strand
TGAGCTTTCCAACGTGTTGTCCCTAACCAGCGAAGCCGCCCAATCTGGTGCGCTTCAATGCGTGTCAGGAATGGGCTGGTCAGCGATAGGGGACGCCGCCATGCAATTTGATCCCTTGTCGTCTCAAGGTTTGTGGACGGCGTTTCAAGGTGCAGAGCTGGCCGCGCAAGCCATCTTGAACAAGCAGTCATCCACAGCGCTGCAAAACTGGAGCACACAGGTTTTTGACGAGTTTTGGGCGGCCCGCCAAAACTATTACAAAGCAGAGCAACGCTGGCCAAACGAACCATTTTGGAAACGCCGTCACTCCGAAGAAGAAGGCATCACAGAGAGCACTTACTCGTTCGTGTGATCTTATTGCGTTCACCCTGCACCGACTTTGCTAAAAGCGCAGAACATATTCGAATGCTTCTATCGCCGAATTGAAATTGCCCTGACTTAAACAGACACGGGTGCCCGTTGCCCACGGTCGCGCCAGAACTCACTGTCATAGGGCATCGCCGCATATTGCAAATGCGTCATGGAGTAGGTCCGTTCGGCCGTTTGCGCCATCATGGCACCGTAAACACGGGGCGCGTCTTTATCGCCTTCCAGCACATCCGCTGCTGCGTGACCCGCGAAAAACCCACCTGAAAGCCCGTTAAACACACCCTGCGATGCGATCGGATCGAACGCCACAGCCGCATCACCTGTGGCCAACCATCCCCCACCGCTCATTTGATCCAGCACCGCGTTACAACTGTCCATCAAATACGGCGGCCCGCTAACTCCATCGAGCGATATCAACCGAACCTCTTTTCGCGCCTTTCGCAAATACGCATCAGGTGCGCGCTGTACCTCTTTGGCGTGCGCAGCACTTGTCACAAATCCAACTGTCCCGCCATTGGTCTGGGGAACGGCATACCACCACCCCTCAGGCGAAGCCTCGGCCTGCATTTTCGGAACGCCGCCCTGTCCAGTCGACCACGTCACCGCAACAAGGTCAGGCCCTTTCAGCAAGGTCGCGCCATGTTTGCGGGCGATATGAGCAGGGCGTCCTGTTGCGTCGATTAGAAACGTCGATTGCAGCGTGGAAAGCCCTTTCGGTCCGCTGATCCCGATATCCCAAACACCATCAGAATAGCTATGGGACGTTACCCGCGCCGTCATCACCTTTACGCCCAGCGTCCGCACACGATCCAGCATCACAGCCGACAACGCAGCCCGATCCACGCCCCAGCCATGCAATCCCAGCCCAGGGTGCGCCCCGTGGGATTGCAACTGCGCCGCGCCCCACGCGCTGACCACGTCTTCAATCTGCACCGCAGTTTCCAACACACCCGTTAAGCCGAGCCGCTCAACAATCGCCGTTGCACCTTGCGGCACCAATTCTGCGCGGGGCCGTGCCACGCCCCCATGTGCATCCACAACCGTTACGTCGACGCCGCGCTCTGCCAGCGCAATCGCTGCGGCAAGCCCCGAAGGCCCACCCCCCGCAATCACAACATCGGGCATTTAAACCTCGCCACGACCCATCCGTTGATAGCTGCGCTCTTTGATGTCATCGGAATCCTCAGATGCCCCAACAGGCTCTTGCGACATAAGCAGCAGTGCCTCTTCTTCCAACTGCAATTTCACAATGTCCTGCGCCAGCTGCAGCGTTGGATCGCCTTTGGAGAAACTTGGCGCGCGGCCCGTTTCCACAAAACATGGATTGGGCAAACCTGAATTTTCTGGCGGTGTGTGTGCCTCAACCAGACCCGTCATCCACCATTTATGGACCATATTGTTGATCCGCGCCGCATATCCCGTGCTTTGCAAATCCCGCAGCCAGAACCGTCGATTGCTGAAATGCCGTTGCGCCTGCAACGGCGGCAGGCCAGGTGTCGTCGCGATATTATATGCCTCAATCGGCAGCACTTGATTGGGCACCCGTGCGCCCCAAAAGCTCGGCGAGCTGAGATAAAGGCTCGGCTCATACACCAGCCCAGAATTGCAAGACGCCTCATCGGTTTGCCAAGGCACGCCCATCCAGCGGGTCAGACTCCCTGCCCCCGTAGGCCCCCAAGGTCCATCATAGGCCAAGGCCTGTTCACGGCTTAGGAACGGGCCGTAATCTTGGCGCACGGCTTCGCCTTCGGGCAAAGGACGCAACCGATACGGCACGGTGTCATCCCACATAGACGCCAATCGCATAGGCCACGTCAGCTCAATCCCGGGGTGGAACGGCCCACCAAGGCATTCATGCAGCGCAGATCGGTCCAACTCTCGTGGTTGATCCTCAACTGGGATGTCCGCAAATTCTGGCAGGGTTGGAATGCCGTCCCAATCAGGTTCGAACGCACCTTTGGCCCAATTGTCCAAATGCCAATACTGCGTTTCTGTCAGGAACAAATCCTCACGCGCGCGGTTCACCAAAGCCCCATCTGGAAATCTGTCGCCGTACGTATCGCCATAAAACGGTGGCAATGCGGCAGGGTCCAATTCCTGCGTGTGGCTGTTGCGGAACAACGAAAACACAGACCGACGATACGCTTCTCCCTCGGGTGTTGGATCATTCATCAATGCAATGACATCAGGTTCCCGCGCATCAAGCGGTGTTCCTTGACCAGCCAAAAACAAAATACCTTCGTTCACCCACTGATGCCCCGTCATGCGATCAAAGATCGGCCACACATCCCGCGTAAAACTTGTGTGTGTTGGCGGCTCCAACGTGCCTTCGGCAAAGAACAGATTACGCGCCACATCATCCATGGTGATCACACCGAACAATCCAGGCCCGAAATTTGGCGGCGCAACGATGACATGGGCTGGGGTCGCGTCGAACGTGGTCCCGTCAATCGTGACACTGGCACGCACAGGCCCATCGCAGGTGTCATCATGCCAACCATCATTGTTCGCAAACGTTGTTGGTTTGGTCCCCGCCACACGCGGCAAAGATTTGCCCCGCCCGCCAAAGAACAACAGTCGCCCCGCATCATCCGTGCGCAATTCCCCGAGATAGACAGGTTTGCCAAAGAACAGCCCATCGTCAAACGGTTCTGCCATTTGGTCAGGCCCAGAAATGGACCGTGCAGAGGGTCGAATGCTCAGCCCTTCACGTTCGGCCCCCACCACATCCGCGTTGCGTTGGGGCGGTGCAAAAACCTGTCCTTCTGGCAAATCCATAGCATGTTGGAAATCGTACCAACCCGCCTTCAGGTTCGCCACTTCGACGCGCCAATCAATCTGCGCATCCGCATCGGTGATTTCACGCACCTCACCAGAATTTAGCGTTGCATAAACCCGAAACCGCGCCACTTGGCGTTTGATTTTCCCATCTTTATCTCGGTATCCATCTGCGTCTTTTGGCGTTTCCCCAACCACATCAGGCGCAAGGAAGTAATCGTCTTCACCCGGGGCATTCCCAACGCGGGCAACACCAATGGCTGGATGAATCGCAATACTCTTGATCTCATTGGCGTTCATATCGGACCTCCATAAATGTCATTTTGCAAAACCAGTACTGGGTAGAATATCACCCCTATGTCCTCACCCTAGGCTAGAAGCGTCGCATTTGTACATATAATTTTCCGACCAATACTATGCCATTACTTAAACATCTGAAAAATTGTATTCTTCCCAAGCGGCCCAACTTACGGGATAGTTGATCTAAGATTCGCCACGACTAATTGTGTGAACCCAAAATCATAAGGCCCAAACATGAGACCTATTTTCCTCAGCTTTATCTGCCTCTTCCTCGTTGCATGCAAAGAAGATGCGCCCAAAGATGCAAACAGCGAGGTGATACGTGGCCTGAAAACCGTTGTGATCGAAGATGCGGCAACCACAACCGCACGGCACTTCCCCTCCGTGCTGCAACCCTCCGAAGTGTCTTCGCTCTCTTTCGAAGTTCCGGGCAAGTTGAAAGAGGTCACATTAAAGATCGGTGAACTGGTCAAGAAAGGCGACGTGATCGCCGAACTCGACCCCGCCAGCTTAGAACTCGCCGTTGAAAATGCACAAGCCGCAGTCGAAGTAGCTACAGCAACCGCAGAAAACGCAGCAGAGGATTTGCAACGCCAAGAAACTCTGCTGGAAAAAGGTTCCGTAACAAAGGTGAGCGTCGACAACGCCCGCACCACAGCCGCAACCACCACGGCGCAGTTGAAACAGGCAGAAAAATCGCTCGCGTCCGCGCAAGAGGACTTGGGCAAGGCCGCACTTCACGCCCCATTTGACGGCATCATCAACACCATGGATGTAGACAGCTTTGCCACCGTGGGTGTCGGGTCTCCGATCGCCACACTCTATGCAACGGACATGTTCGAAGTGTCGTTCTCTGTGAATTTTGACATCGCCAGCGTGCTTGCAGTTGGTAAAAAAGCCCGCGTGCGTCTGGCGGATAATCCCAGCGTCACACTCGATGCTGTGGTCAGCCAACTTGGATCCCGCGCCGATACCGTGTCCTCTTTCCCAGTGGTCGTTTCCATCGCAGACGCCCCCTCTAACGTCAAAGCAGGCATGGCCGTCGAGGTAACACTCGAATTTGAGGTCCTTTCAGGCCAAGGCTTTACCCTTCCGCTGAGTGCATCCATCAAAGAAGGCAACATCAACCCCAGTGAAAACACGAACACACCTTCCAGAGTAGAAGTGTTTGTCTACGATGCAGCGACAAGCACCGTTAAACGCCGCGCCGTCGCGGTGGCTGGCATTCGCGAAAACTCGCTGCTTGTGGTGGATGGATTGTCTGTTGGGGATCGCGTGGCCTCTGCGGGGGTTTCCTTCCTGCGCGACGGTATGAAGGTTAAACTTCTGTCAGACGAAGAGTGAGCGACCCATGGATTTCCTAACGCGCTTCGGCCTGAACAAAAGCCGCCTCACCATCCTTGTGATGCTCGGTCTCCTGCTGCAAGGGGTGATCACCTATGGCACGCTGCCAAAGCGGGAAAACCCTGCAATCACCATCCGCAATGCTATTGTCACAGCACAATTTTCGGGCATGTCCCCCGAACGTATGGAAGACTTAATCGTCACCCCAATTGAACGGGCCGCGCGGGAAATTGGCGAAGTGGAAGACGTGAAAACGCTGATCTCCACAGGCTTTGCCAAAATTGATCTGTCCATCTATGCCAGTGTACCTAAATCTGAAATCGACCAAGTCTTTCAAGACATCCGCAACAAAATGTCCGATCTGGAACCGAGCTTGCCGCAGGGCACGGTTGGTCCCAATGTGAACACCAACTTTGGCGATGTGTCGATTGCAACCGTTGCAGTCACGGGCGATGGGTATTCTTACCGTGAGCTGAAAGACAGCGCCGACGAATTGCGCACCGACCTTTATAAACTTGATGGCATTTCCAAGGTGTCATTCTTTGGTGAACAAGACGAACGCATCTGGTTGGAACTCGATTCCCGAAAACTCGCCGCTGTTGGCGTGCAGGTGCAACAGGTTCTTGATGACTTGCAGGCCCAAAACGTCATTTTGCCCGCAGGGCAATTGGATGCAAACGGCACCAATTTAATCCTCGAAGCCAACGGCGACTTGGACTCCGTCGAAGCCATCGGAAACGTGCTGACCAAGGTCCAAGGACTATCAGGATTTGTCCGTTTACGCGATCTGATGACCGTTCGGCGCGGCTATGCAGACCCCCGTGAAAAGCCCGTCTACTTCAACGGACATCCGGCTGTCGTTCTGGCAGTCGAAATGACAAACAGCCAAGACATTCAGAAAATCGGCGTCGCGTTGAATGACCGTGTGGCGCAGTTCGAACACACCCAGCCCATCGGCATTTCCTATACGTTTTCCACCTTCCAAGAAACCGCTGTGACAGATTCAATCAACGCGGCGCTTGTGAATGTGTTGCAAACATTTGGCGTGGTTGTCCTTGTGATGATGGTCTTCCTTGGGTTGCGCGTGGCCTTTGTGATTGCCTGCATTGTGCCCTTCACACTGATGTTCGCATTGGTGGGGATGGCGCAAATGGGGATCGACCTGCATCAGATATCCATTGCCGCTGTTATCATCTCGCTTGGTCTGTTGGTCGACAACGGGCTTGTGGTTGTTGAAGACATCCAAAATCGCATCGCCAAAGGTGAATCCACACATGACGCGGCCATCGGTTCTGGCGGTCAGTTTTTTGTGCCTCTTGCGGTCGCCTCGATCACCACAATTTCTGCCTTCACACCCATGTTCATCTTGAACGGCACCGAAGGAGAGTTCGCCTTCGCCCTTGGTGCAGTGGTTGCACTGATGCTCTTTGGGTCGTGGCTAACGGCCCATTACATCTTGCCCTATCTCTGTGTTCTTCTGCTCAAAGAAAAACCAACGCAGGCCGACAAACCAGACAGCATACTCATCCGTAGCTATCGCAAAATCATTGCACTCGCCCTGCCGTTTGGCGTGCCAATTATCATTCTGGCCTATGCGTCGGTTATGGCGTCCTCCACTGTCTTTGGCTGGCTTAAATCGGAAATGTTCCCGCTGAGCGAACGCGCCGAATACATGATCTATATGGACATGCCCAAAGGCACAGCCATCAGCGCCACAGAAAAACAGGCGCTCGCGATCAACGAATGGCTGATGGATGCAGAGGCCAACCCCGAGGTTAAGAACACCACCGTTTACGTGGGCGATGGTGGCCCGCGTTTCTATCTCGCGCTCAGCCCTGCTGATACAAACCCCGCCTCCGCCTTTATTCTGATCAACACACAAGACGCGGCTGGCGCCGTTGTGGCGGGCGAACGCGCGCGCCGTCATATGATCGAAAACTTCCCCGCTGCGCGAACCAAGGTGAAACGTCTTTCCATGGGCGGCGCAGAATCGGGCATTGTTGAAATCAAATTGCGCGGTCCCGATCTCGATCGGTTGCTGGCCATGGCCAAAGACGTGGAAGGCGCATTTGATACCGTCCCAGGCATCAGCCAGAACGAAAACGACTGGGGTAACAAATCTCTGAAGGTCGTTATCGACATTGCGCAAAACAAGGCGCGTGAACTGGGCGTGACGTCCAAACAAATCTCTGACGTGATGGACACCTATTTTTCAGGCACGAATTACTCAACCTACCGCGAAGGATCAGAATCTATCCCCATCGTTTTGCGGGCCAGTGAAAACTTTCGCGACAGCATCGAAGACCTCGCCAACCTGTCCATCCCTGCCAACGGGCGGCTGATTTCGCTCGATCAAGTGGCCACCTTCCGTCCAAAACTGGAATACTCCCAGTTTCGCCGCGAAAACCAAGAGCGCCAAATCACCATCAGTGGCAAAAGCCAAACACTCGATGCGGCAGAGGTTTTGGCGCTGATCCGCCCCACTCTGGATGGGCTCGACCTTAGCGGTGGGCACACGGTCGAAGTGGCGGGCGAAACAGAGCAAAGCGCGGAAACAAATGCCAAACTCGCTGCTGGTTTGCCCCTTGGTCTGACCATCATGCTGATCGCCTTGATGTTCCAATTCAATTCCGCACGCCGCGTGGTGCTGACATTTATGACCATCCCACTGATCGTCACAGGCGCACCACTTGCGCTGTTCATTGCGGGCCAACCAATGTCCTTCTTCGCCATTCTTGGACTGATCTCGCTTATGGGGATCATCATCAACAACGCTATCGTTCTTATTGACCAAATTGATATCGACCGCACCAAAATGGACCTGAAAGACGCCATTATTTCCGCAGCAGGTAAGCGGGTTACACCGATTATCCTAACGTCGCTAACAACCGTGCTCGGGCTATTGCCCATGGCTATTTCGGGCGGTGCTTTGTTTGAACCCATGGCAACGCTGATGATTGGCGGTTTGGCGTTGTCTTCCATCATGTCGCTGTTCTTTGTGCCCAGCGCCTATTACTTATTCTTCCGCTTCAAAGCCTAGGAACGCAGGGTCAAGAATATCGAATTGAATTGAGTTTTCGGGCCAAGCACACTAGGTAAAGCACGTGTAAAACAGCGCCCTTTGGTCCTTGAAAGAACCGATGCAACACCAGTCAGAGCCAACAGACCTTTTCGTTATTGGCGGCGGCATCAATGGATGCGGCATCGCACGCGATGCTGTTGGCCGTGGATACACGGTAAAACTCGCCGAAATGAATGACCTTGCCTCGGCCACATCCTCTGCATCGACCAAGCTGTTTCACGGGGGTCTTCGCTACCTCGAGTTTTTCGAATTTCGTCTGGTCCGCGAGGCCTTGATTGAACGGGAAACATTGTTGCGTGCCATGCCCCATATCAGTTGGCCCATGCGTTTTGTGCTGCCCTATCACGCAGACATGCGCTTTGAAGCGGACACGCCTGCATCGAAATTGCTGTCTTTCTTCATGCCATGGATGAAAGGGCGTCGCCCCGCATGGATGATCCGCTTTGGCCTGTTTCTCTATGACAACATGGGCGGGCGCAAAATCCTGCCAAAGACCAAAACGCTAACACTGAACACGTCATTCGAAGGCG
>CAYWIR010000081.1:0-8416 GCA_964458375.1 uncultured Neptunicoccus sp. | reverse complement strand
GTCGGCTCTTCTGCGTGGGCAGGGGCGGACAAGGTGAGGGCGATCAGAGCGGCAGGAATGTGTTTCATCCCCTTTATATAGGGGATGTTGGGGCAAATTTCAGCCCTTTGTGGGAAAATTCAGGTCGATCGTGACGGGGAAGTGATCAGAGGCCAGAAGCAATGCTTCGCACATGGATTTGTCGTTAAAGCATGCGGGGTGATCGAAGGGATGCCAGATTTTCCAACTTGGGGCTGTTTGATCGCGCAATTTCGGTGAGATCATAATGTAATCAAGCAGGGCGTTGAGATAGGTTTTGGTTTTGTGGTTGTAAAACCGCGCTGTGGTGGGGCGCGCTGTTTTGGGCACCAAGAGCGTACTGGCGTGCGGGTCAAACAGGGTTTCCGCAATGGGTTTGTTCACGCCGAGCACGATTTCTACACCTGATTGGCCGAACAGTTTTTCATATTCGTCCAAACCTGGACCATCGTTGAAATCCCCCATGACCAACAGTTCGTCACCTTCGGCCAAATGGTCATCGACCCTTTGGCGTAACCAAATGCATTGCGCCAATTGTTTGCGGCGATTGGAAATGGAAATGCTGACTTCTTGTTCGCGGTTGCGGGCACCATGGGGGGCTTTGGATTTTGCATGCACGCCGATCAGGCGGATGGTGGGGCCATCGACGGGCTGCAATGCCACTTCGAGTGGGGGTTTTGAGAAGCGGACTTTGTCAGGCTCTGCGTCTGTGTCGAGGTCGATTTTGAAGATACCGTCAAATCGTGGTGCCACGCGGGAGCCGTTTTCGCCGCTGTCGCGCCCTTTTGGATCGTGGACAACATCCATTTTGGTTGGGTCATAAAGCAGTGCAATTTCCTGCTGTGTGTCGTTTTCAAACCCGACGACGGCCCTGTTTTGGCGCAGGCCAAAGTGCGCCGCAAAATTTTCTAGTGCGGCTTTGGCTGATTGGCTGCCGCCTGAGTTTGGCGCTTCGATCACCATAATGGCATCGGCATCTAGGGCCTGAAATACTTGGCCCAAAGCGGCAGTTTGCTGGTGCTTTTTAACGTCGTAGCGGCCAGACCAACTGTTGTCGTTGATCAGGGCGTTGTTTTGATCAAACAGGCTGGCAAACCATTCAACGTTATATGTGGCGAGCCGCATCAGGAGGGGGCGTGTTTTTCAGAGATGACTTCCCATGCCTGATTGACCGCGATCATGTGTTTGGTGGCCATGGTGATAGCTTCTTCTGGAAGGCCGCGCGCCATCAATTGGTCGGGATGGGTTTCGCGGATTTTTGCGCGCCATGCATTGCGCATGTCTTCATAGGAGTCTTCGGGATTTACGCCGAGCACGTCATAGGCATCGGGTGGGGCATCTGGGACAAATCGAGTGCGCAGGCCGCGAAAGCTGCGTTCATTCAAGCCAAAGAGGTTGGCGACCGTGTGGACAAAATCGTTTTCTGAGGGATGATATTGTCCATCTGCCATCGCGATGTAGAACAGGCCTTCGATGAGGTTTTCCAATACCATGTCGTCGTCTTTGAACATCTTGGAAATGGTGTCGGCGTAAACCTCAAATCCTGCAACGTCTTGGCGGGCAAGGTTAAAAACTTTGGCGGCTTGGGGTTCTTCGCGGGTTGGGATGTGAAAAACCTGGCGGAAGGCGGCGACTTCGTCGCGGGTCACCAACCCGTCTGCTTTGGCCATTTTGGCACCGAGACCGATCACCGCAATTGTGAACGCAACAGAGCGTTCTGGGGGCGTTTTCAAGTTTTCAAAGATTTGAGAAAGGCTTTCGCCTTTGGCCAAGGCGGAAACGGCCTCGGCGATGCGGGTCCAAATTGACATGCGTGGTCCTTTATCGTGCTATCGCAGGTCCTGACTACAGCAGTTTTTGCAGCAAAACCAGATCAAGCCGTTGATCAAATTTTTGGCCCACTTTGGGTAGAGTTGCGAGGTTGGTATACCCCATACGTTCATGGAAGGTGATGGCCTTGGGATTGGCACCGCTGACGGCTGCGACAAGGGCGGTTATGCCGTTTGTTTTGGCCTTTGTTTCAAGGCTTTGGAGCAATTTTGTGCCGATGCCTTGGCCCCGTGCGTTGGGGGCGAGATTAATTGAGAGCTCTTTGGTTTGGGCGTAACCTGGGCCACCGCGAAAGGCGCTGTAGGTGGTGAAGCCAAGGATGGTTTCGCCGTCTGCTGCCACAAGGAATGGGGCCGCTGTGAGGTGTGCGGCGATGTCATCGGGTGTTTTTTCAATCGTGGTGAAGGTGATCAGCGTGTCGCGAATGATCGGGTTCCAGATGGCGCAAACCTGCGGGATGTCTTGGGGTTGGGCGAGGCGTATCTGCATGAGGGCACAGGGGCAAACTGTGGGCGGGGTGTCAAGCCTGCTTATTCTGCGGCAATGGTTTGTGTGGCGGTTGCGGGAAGGGGGCGTGCCTTGGAGGTGTGCCATTCCAGCGCCCATGCGGCAGGGGGTGCCATGCGGGCGCGGCGGCGTTCGATCAGCCATTCATCGCGCTGGCTGGTGTGGCGGGGGGCCATATGCCAGCGGGTTTCGATGCCCTGTGATCCGCCATCCCCAGCGGAGAGGATGAGGGGCAGGATTTTGACCTTTGCCATGTGCGCGCCGTGTTCGGCGGCAAGGTGCAAACGGCGAATTGGCGTGAGCGGGGGTGGGGCATCACATTCCGCAATGACAGTGGGGGTGCAGCCGCTGCGCAGGGCTTCTTCCATGCACCACAAAACATCGTCTGTGCGTTTGGGCGAAATGAAGGTGATGCGGCCGGGGTTGAGGAATTTTGTAATGCCTTGGGCGTTCAAATCCTCCCCTTGCCAAGAGGGTTTGATCCAAAGAATGGGACCTGACATTTGCCCCGCCATAATCAAGGCAAGGGTGCGGCGAGAGGGGCCGCATACCTCGCTCGTGCGGGTGTAGGGGATTGATAAGCTGGCTGATTCTGACGTGGCGAAGGTCAGGGCAGCGGGGTCTTTGTGGGATTTTCGGCTTATCATGGTCATGAAACAGACACTATCATGTTCACTTTTTGTTCTCAATAATTTTTTCTTAAACTTGTTAAAAGTTCTGTGGCGAACAGACTCTCGCGTTGACGGGGCTTGGAAATGGGCAAAGGTTGCGCAACAGGAAACCGATCAGACGAAGGCGGATATCACATGCGGATGCGCGAGCTTAGCACAACAGGGATAAAAATCAGTGAATTGGCGCTGGGGTCCATGACATGGGGCACACAAAACACAGTGGCCGAGGGTCACGCGCAGATTGATCGGGCGTTAGAGCGGGGCGTGAACATCATCGACACGGCTGAAATGTATCCAACCAATCCGCTGTCCAAAGAGACCCAAGGGGACACGCAAAAGGTGATTGGGGCATGGGTGGCACAGAACCCATCGCGGCGCGGCGATGTATTGCTGGCAACCAAGGTGTCAGGCAGCGGATATAAAAACGTGCGTGACGGCGCGCCCATCAGTCGGGACACGATCCATCAAGCGATTGAAGCGTCGCTGAAAGATATGCAGACGGATTACATTGATTTGTATCAATTGCACTGGCCCAATCGGGGGTCGTTTCAGTTTCGCCAAAACTGGAGCTTTGATGCGACAGGGCAAGACACGGGCGAGGTTGCGCGACACATGGAAGAGGTGCTGACCACCATGGCGGAGTTGCAAAAGGCGGGTAAAATCAGACACTTCGGCCTTAGCAATGAGAGCGCATGGGGGTGTACAAAGTGGTGCATGATGGCGGATCAATTGGGGGCACCGCGACCTGTGTCCACACAGAATGAATATTCGTTGATGTACCGCAGTCACGACACGGATATGGCGGAAATGAGCCACCATGAGAAGGTGGATTTACTGTCATTTTCGCCACTGGCGACAGGGATTCTGAGCGGGAAGTATTTGGGGGATCAGACCCCACAAGGATCACGTCGCACGTTTGTCAGTGATCTTGGTGGGCGTATCACAGAACGTAGTGGGCTTGCCGCAGAGGCCTATACCGCGGTGGCGCAAAAGCATGGATTGGACCCGTGCCAAATGGCGCTGGCATGGTGTCGCACGCGGCCATTTATGGGCACGGCAATCTTTGGTGCAACCACCATGGAGCAGTTGGATGTGGCGCTGGGATCTGTGGATGTTGTGCTGTCGGACGAGGTGTTGGCCGAGTTGAATGCGGTACACCGCGCTCATCCGCAGCCCTACTGAATTAGGGGCGTACGGTCGGGTAAGGTTTGCACGGTTTTGCGGTTTTGGGAAAAAAGCAAACTACCCAGAACTAAGGGTGCATAAAGGGTGCAACTGTGTTGAGAATTTCGCGTTAACCTGTGTTGCGTTTGGTGCATTATTTGGTTGGTCTGGTCCTGCGGGCCAATACGGTATGTTCGCCAGAACACAGAATTGTGGCTGCCAAGGCGTGGTCGCCTGTGTCTGAGTCAAATCAGTTGGGTTTTCGCTTGTCCCATTTCGATGTCGCTTTTGCCCATTTCTGCATGATTGTGTCGAAAACTGCATGGTGTTCTGACGGCGTGCACGGCATGGTGAGACCAACATTGAATGGGAGAGCATCATGCCTTTGGAAATGAACACGGACGTCTTTATTACTTGTGCGGTTACAGGGGGTGGCGGCACGCAGGATCGTAGCCCGCATGTGCCGCGTTCGCCTGAGCAGATTGCTGACAGTGCGATTGCGGCTGCGAAGGCTGGGGCGGCTGTGGTGCATTGCCATGTGCGCGATCCAGAAACAGGTGCGCCGCGCCGTGATTTGCATCTTTACCGCGAAGTGACTGAGCGTATCAGAGCGGCAGATGTGGATGTGGTGCTGAACCTGACCGCAGGTATGGGCGGGGATATGGTGTTTGGCGATGTGGAAAATCCGCTGGAGCTGAACATGCAGCAGACGGATATGGTTGGCGCGACCGAGCGTATGGCCCATGTGCTGGAGTGTCGGCCAGAGATTTGCACGCTCGATTGTGGCACGATGAATTTTGCCGAGGCCGATTATGTGATGACCAACACGCCTGGGATGTTGCGTGCCATGGGGCAGATGATGACGGATTGCGGTGTGAAGCCGGAGATCGAGGCGTTTGACACAGGGCATCTGTGGTTTGCCAAGCAGTTGGTGGAAGAAGGTGTTTTGGACAGCCCTGCGTTGGTGCAATTGTGTATGGGGGTTCCGTGGGGGGCGCCTGATGATTTGAATACGTTTATGGCGATGGTGAACAATGTGCCAAGCGATTGGAACTGGTCAGCGTTTGCGCTGGGCCGTCATCAGCAGCCCTATGTGGCGGCGGCTGTTTTGGCGGGTGGCAATGTGCGGGTTGGGTTGGAAGACAATCTGATGCTGGGCCGTGGTAACCTTGCGACAAATGAGATGCTGGTTGAAAACGCTGTGGGCATTATCGAACGCATGGGCGCGCGTGTCATGGACGCAGAAGGCGTGCGTAAGAAGCTGGGTCTGACAAAACGGGCACCTCAATAATGCGGATTGCGGCATTGATGGCGGCATTGGTTTTGGGGGCCTGTGTCCCTGAAGCCCCCCGCCAAGATGTGTCGTTGATTTGGAACCCAACGGTTGGCATGGCGGCCACGTCGCGATTTGATGCACAGCGGTTTTCGGGGCGTTGGGTTGTGCGTGAAGGCTTTGATGATGCTTGGACCTTTGAGCAGTTCCGCTTTGACGTGCCAGCAGGATCGCGCGTTGGCATATGGGATGAGCCCGATGCGCGTGCGCAGGTTCGGTTGAGCCAGTTAGGTGTTTTCTTGCTCGATTATGTGGGGCAGCGGCGGCGGAGCGAAGAGGTCGTCGTATTGTGGGTTGATGAGGGGTTTCGCACGGCGGCACTGGCAGCGCGGGATGGGCGCGCGGCGGTTATAGTGGATCGACAGCCTTCGGGTGGAGCAGATCGAATTGAAGCGGCGCGGGTGTTATTGCGTAAAAACGGGTTTGATGTATCAAAGTTACAGATCATCAAACAGTAGGAGAGACCATGCGTTATGTCATAGGAACACTGAGCTTGGCCCTGTTGGTGGGGTGTACGCCCCCTGTTGGCCAAAGCAATCATCAGAATTTGAATGTGCAAGAGTGCCGAAAGATTGCCGAAGAGACATTTCGATCTGGCAGGCCGAACTATGACCAGTGCCCCGGATATATGCCGGATGGGCAAGTTGTAGAGCAGTTTTGATGCGGGTTTGCGCGGCTTTGGTGTTGAGCGTGAGTATGTTGATCAACTGCGGTGGCGGCACTGTTTACCGCGACACAACGGTTGAAATGACCACGGTGTCCGCATTGGACACGACGGAATATCTGGGCAAATGGTACGAGGTTGCGCGGTTTCCCAATCAGTTCGAAGAGGGGTGTGTTGGGGTGACGGCGGAGTATGCCTTGCGCGACGATGGCGATATTTCGGTGTTGAACACCTGTTACAAGGGCACGCTTGATGGGGTGAAGGAACAGGCTGAAGGTGTGGCGTCGGTGGCCAGTGTTGGCAAGTTGCGCGTGACGTTTGTGCCGTGGCTGTCTTGGATTGCATCGGGGGATTATTGGGTTTTGGGATTGCAGGAATACGACATTGCGGTTGTTGGTGCGCCAAAGGGCACGACGGGCTGGATATTGGCGCGAAAACCGCGATTGAGTGATGCGGAAAAGGATTGGGCGCTGAACGTTCTTTCGGATAATGGCTATGATCTGGATGCGTTGGTTTGGCCAAAGCAGTGGCCCGTCGAATGAATACGTTTTTCTTGATTTTGGTCATTGTTGGGCCGCTCTTTCTGTTTGCGCTTGTGAAAACAGGGGTGCGGTTGATCTGGCCGCTGTTGGCTTGTGTGATTGCGGCCTTTGTCGGGATTTCAATGTTTGTTTGGGGCATGAGTGCGACGTCATTGGCGGATCATCACCAAGGGGATCTGATGCCCGCAGCGGTGTATGGAATGCTGATCGTGGCGAGTGCGGCCTTTGGAGGATTGCTGTTGGGTGTGGTGGTTTTAGCCCGCTGGTTCAGTGGAGAATATTCAAGTGTGACAGAAGGACAGGACACATGAGTAAAATTGCAGCCATTATTGGCGGGGGTGTAATTGGTGGGGCTTGGGCCGCGCGGTTTTTGCTGAATGGGTGGGATGTGCGGGTGTTTGATCCTGATCCCGAGGCCGAACGCAAGATTGGCGAAGTGCTGAACAATGCGCGGCGGTCTTTGCCGAGCCTATCGGATCATGTGATGCCTGCCGAAGGTGCGCTGACGTTTCATGGCACGATTGCGGAGGCGGTTGTAGGGGCTGCGTACATTCAAGAGAGTGTGCCAGAACGTATGGACATCAAACATCTGACATTCACGGCGATCACTGAAGCCTGTTCCAAGGATGCGGTGATTGGGTCGTCAACATCCAGTTTCACCCCGACCGAGTTGTCAGAGCGGCAGGTGGATAAGTCGCGGATCATGGTCTGTCACCCGTTTAATCCAGTGTATCTGCTGCCTTTGGTTGAGGTTGTGGGTGGGACAACGGCATCAAATGATGCGGTTGAGGCTTGTATGACTATCTTGACCGAAATTGGCATGAAGCCGTTGAAAATTAAGAAAGAAATCCTTGGGCATATTGCGGATCGGTTGTTGGAATCTGTTTGGCGCGAGGGGCTTTGGCTGATCAACGATGGGATTTGCGATACAGAAACGCTCGATGATGCGATGCGGTTTGGGTTTGGGTTGCGCTGGGCGCAGATGGGCCTGTTTGAGACCTATCGCATTGCGGGTGGTGAGGCAGGTATGTTGCATTTCATTAGCCAGTTTGGTCCGACGATGGAGTGGCCGCTGTCAAAGTTGATGGATGTGCCTGATCTGAATGACGCATTGGTGAAGAAGGTGGCGGATCAGTCGGATGCGCAATCGGGCATGTATTCGATCCGCGAATTGGAGCGCATTCGCGATACCAACCTTGTGGGCATGATGCGGGCGTTAAAGGCGCAAAACTGGGGCGCGGGATCGGTGTTGGCGAACTATGACGCGGGGATCAAAGAGGCGATTGGCAATCCTGATATGGACGGATTGGTGCGCACAGTTGCGCGTACGGTTCCGCTCGATTGGCTGGATTACAATGGTCACATGAACGAGGCGCGGTATTTGCAGGCGTTTGGCGATGCGACGGATCGGTTTATGGAACTGATTGGCTGTGATGCGGAATATATCGCGAAGGGTGGATCCTATTTCACGGCAGAGACGCATATTCGTCATTTGGATGAGGCCAAAGCGGGCGAAGTGATTGAGATCGATACGCAAGTGGTGCTGGGTGCTGGCAAGAAGATGCATTTGTTCCACTTTATGAAGGCGGCAGATGGACGTGTTTTGGCCACCGCCGAGCATATGTTGATCCATGTGAGTTTGGAGACCCGGAAAGCGGCCCCCCCTGCGCCTGAGATTGAGGCGAAA
>CAYWIR010000080.1:0-8480 GCA_964458375.1 uncultured Neptunicoccus sp. | reverse complement strand
ACTTTCTGCTCGGACACGGTGTCCCCACCGCCTTCTGACACAACGGAAACACCCCACCGCACACCCGTCCAGGCTTGCAGCCGTTGCGCCAATCGCGCCGCCAAATCTGGTGGCGCCGTGTCAGTTGGTTGGAACTCGATGCGGCCGGGCGAATATTTCGCCAACCGCACATTGCTTTCCACTTCCATCAGCAACTTCATGTCGCGTTTGGAACGGATCAAATCAATCACCTGATCAAACCGCACAAACCGCGCCAAGGCTTGCGCTTCATTCGGCTGGCTGGCCTGCACTTGCCCCCCACCCGCGATCATCGCAACGGGGCCACCATTTGGTGCGCCACCTATTGTACCCGCATGTTCAACTGGTCCACCGCCCGTTGGCATTGGCGGCGTCGCACCGCCACCACCCCCGCTTGGCGGCGTCATCGGTTGGTTTTGCAACTTGCGCACCAATTCCTCGGGGGACGGCAGTTCGGCCACATGGGTCAACCGAATGATCGCCATCTCCGCCGCCATCATCGCATTGGGCGCGATCGACACTTCTTCCAACGCTTTCAGCAACATCTGCCACATGCGCGTCATCGCCCGCATCGGCAAGGCTTGCGCCGCCGCCAGCCCCCGCGTGCGCTCATCAGGCCCCACGGTTGGATCATCTGCCGCATCTGGTGAAATCTTGATGACAGACACCCAATGGGTCACCTCTGCCAAATCCCGCAACACCGCCATCGGGTCCGCCCCTTCGGCATATTGCCCTGACAGCTCTTCCAGCGCACCCGCCGCATCGCCCTTCATAATCAGATCGAACAGGTCCAAAACCCGCCCCCGATCCGCCAACCCCAGCATGGCGCGCACCTGATCCACCGTGGTTTCACCCACACCATGGGCAATCGCCTGATCCAACAGCGACATCGCATCCCGCACCGACCCTTCGGCCGCCCGCGCAATCAACGCCAAGGCATCCCCTGCGACCTGTGCGCCCTCAAGCCCCGCAATCTTCTCCAGATGCGCAATCATCACCTCTGGCTCAATGCGCCGCAGATCAAACCGCTGACATCGGCTCAACACCGTCACAGGAATTTTACGAATTTCCGTCGTCGCGAAAATAAACTTCACATGCTCGGGCGGCTCTTCCAGCGTCTTCAACAGCGCGTTGAACGCGCCCGTCGACAGCATGTGAACCTCATCAATGATGTAAATCTTGAACCGCGCAGACGCCGCACGGTAATGCACACTGTCGATGATTTCACGAATATTCGCGACCCCAGTGTTGGACGCCGCATCCATTTCCATCACATCCACATGCCGCCCCTCGGCAATGGACGTACACATATCACAGACACCACAAGGCTCTGTGGTTGGCCCGCCTGTACCATCAGGACCTATGCAATTCATCCCCTTGGCCACAATCCGCGCGGTGGTGGTTTTGCCCGTACCCCGAATCCCCGTCAGCACAAACGCATGGGCAATCCGATCCGCCGCAAAGGCGTTCTTCAACGTGCGCACCATGGCATCTTGGCCGATCAAATCCTCAAAGGTGGCAGGGCGGTACTTCCGCGCCAAAACCTGATAGCCTGTGTTCGTGTCTTCCGCCATTATCCGCCCTGAACGTCCAAGATTCGTATCCCTTCTCAGACCCTAAAGCATCATGTCCAACTTCGCCATATACCCCGTCCCCCTTTCACACGGCACGCTCGCAATTTCGCCCATGCCAGGTCGGGGTGGCCAGTTCGACGCAGACCTCACCACACTGCTGAAATGGTCTCCCGACCTCGTGCTCACCATGACAACCGCCGCCGAACTTGCCCATAAAAACGCAACCGATCTGCCAATCCGCCTATCAGAGGCTGGCACCGAATGGCTTCACCTCCCAATCGAGGACTTCGGCGCACCCCACGGCGAAACCGCCAAGTTCTGGCCAGAGGCCGCAAATCGCGCCCATAAAATTCTCGATCAAGGCGGCAAGGTTCTCGCCCACTGCATGGGGGGCCAAGGCCGCTCTGGCATGGCGATCCTGCGCCTTATGGTCGAACGCGGCATCCCGCCAGAATTGGCCCTAAAACAAATCCGCAGCATCCGCCCAGGGGCCGTAGAAACCGACGCCCAATACACCTGGGCCTCGCAAATCTAACACCACCCCATCGCTTCAATGTTCTCCAAATACCTAAACACACTTGATTAGTACGATTTCGTACCATATTTAATACGATATCGCACTAAATGGAGATTCGCAAAGTGACAACGCCCAAACCTTCCCGCAGAAAATTTCTTAAAATCCTTGGCGGTGGTACGATCCTCGCCGCCGCTGGCGCAACTACGTTCGCCATGACCCGCACACCCCACGCGGCCCTCGCCCCTTGGGGGGCCGCCACCAGCTACACAGAACCGCGCCGCCGTGCGCTGGCCCATGCGCTGCTCGCCCCGAACCCGCACAACCTGCAACCTTGGCTCATTGAGCTAAAGGGCGAAGACACCGTCATCATCCACCGCGACACCACCCGCGAACTGCCCATGACGGACCCCTTCAAGCGCCAAATCCACATCGGTCTTGGCTGTTTCCTCGAACAACTCGTGATCGCCGCCAGCGCAGATGGCTACACCGTTGACCTAACCCCCCTGCCAGACGGTGACGATGGCCCAATCGCCCACGTAATCTTCACCAAAGGCGCCAACGCCGATCCGCTCGCAGCGCAAATCCTTGATCGCCACTGCGACAAGGGCGTTTATACAGGTGCACCCATCGCAGCAGATCACGTCGCAACCCTTGCCCCTTTCGCCACAGTTATCACCGACCCAAATCAAGTGGCGCAAATCCGCAAAATCGGCAACGAAGCCCTGCACATCGAACTTGGAACCCCGCGCACGCTTAAGGAATCCGTAGACGTCATGCGCATCGGTAAACGCGAGGTAAACGCCACCCCTGACGGCATCGAACTGCATGGCGCACTTTTTGATCTCGGTAAAATGTCCGGCTACATCACACAGGATCTGCTGATGGACACCTCCCACCCCAGCTTCCAAGCGGTTCTGCAAGAATACGACGACGCTTTCGCCTCCACCCCTGCCTTCGTACATTTAAACACGGATACAAACACACGGATGGATCAGATCGAAACAGGTCGCAAATGGCTGCGCATGCACCTCAAAATCACCGAACTCGGCCTTGGCCTGCAACCAATCAGCCAGTGCTTGCAAGAATACCCCGAAGTGGCAGACCACTACAAAACCATTCATCAGATGCTTGCCGCCGATGGGCAAACCGTGCAAATGCTAGGGCGCTTGGGCTATGGCACCTCTGCCAATGCAACTCCGCGCTGGCCCCTAGAAGCAAAGATGCTGAATGAAACCTGAAGACACCACAACAAAGCTAACGCCCGAACAGGGCCAAGCGATGTTTCAATTCTTCACCGAGGTGGGGATCATCCATCAGCTGTCGTCACAGCTGCTGGAATCCCACCTCCCGCACAATCTCAGCAACACACATTTTGGCATCCTAAGCCATCTGTCTCGTCGACCCACTGGTGAAACGCCACTGCAATTGGCACTGGCGTTTCAACAACCAAAAACCACGATGACCCACATGCTCAAGGTGCTCGAAAAACACAAATTCATCACCATCGGCCCTCATCCCACGGACGGGCGTTCCAAAAACGTCACCAGCACCGATGCGGCACACAGCCTCCTCCTGCAAGCCCGCATGGCCATGGTCCCAGATATGGCAAAGATTATCTCGCAAGTGGATCCAGACATGATCGCGGAGCTGACGCCACACCTGTCCAAAATACGCGAAATCATGGACAAGGCCCGCGACTAAACCTTTCCGTTGCGCCAAGCGCAGAAATCTTGGCAAATCCCGTTAACCGTAAATCGCAACACGTTACCCATACCTAAGGGACCCCTGTTTCTGGGTAGTTTGCTTTTCTTTGACCAAACGGTCAAACCGCAAAACTTACCGCACAGAACGGTTACACTTTGTTAAGATAGGGAAAGGGTGAGAGGCTGGACAACGACCCAAACGGGACTCGTTACGGTTGCTTCCTTCCGGACCTGGCCGGGTTGGCGAGGCGCTTGCCCGCGCCAACCTCTCACGCCCCATATAGTATCAATAATCCCGCTTGCCAAGGTCACGATTGCAACCCAATCAACTGCGTGTCACAACTCTTGCAACACAAGAATTGGAAGACAAATGTTTAACGCAGAAGACGTAACCTTCGGCGGCTCAGGTCTTGAGCGCGCAGCCCATCACCGCGAAAACCCCGAAGAATTGGCAGCACTGCGCAAAGCGGGCAAAGCCATCGTCCTTTGGCGCGGCAAGGCATTATTTGATTATGAAACCAAAGGCTTAATGCGGATTTCCCCAGACCATGAAATCCTGTCCGAAGCCGTCACAGAGCCCACGTTTATTGGTATCGAAGAAGACGGCACCGCCATTTTCGCCCACGACATATCGCCGTGGAGAGATCCAATGCTCGATGATGCTGCCCTCGCACAGTTCATCGACCCCAGCCAAAATCGCTACCCAGGTTTTCCAGAAACGCAGGTCTTTACTGAACTGCGCGGCATCATGGCGAAACTCACACCGCGGGATGCTGAACTCGCCGCAACGGCGCGCGGTTTGTTTGAATGGCACCGCATCCATGGCTTTTGCGCCAAATGTGGTGCCAAGTCAGAACCCGCTATGGCGGGCTGGCAACGGGATTGCCCGTCTTGTGGCGCACACCATTTCCCCCGCACTGACCCTGTGGTTATCGTATTGGCAACAAAGGGAAATTCTGTCCTAATGGGGCGCAGCCCTGGTTGGCCTGATGGCATGTATTCCCTGCTCGCAGGCTTTATGGAGCCCGGCGAAACCATGGAAGCCGCCGCCCGACGCGAGGTGTTCGAAGAAAGCGGCATTCGCCTTGGCGCGGTCCGCTACCTGTCATCACAACCTTGGCCTTTCCCCGCCAGCCTGATGATCGGCTGCGCTGGCGAAGCCGAGAACACCGAAATAACCATTGATCCCAAAGAGATCGAAGACGCCCGCTGGTTCACCAGAGAAGAGGTCTTTGCGGCAACACACGGCGAAAATCCAACACTGAAACCCGCCCGAAAAGGCTCCATTGCCCATTTTTTAATTCACAACTGGTTATCTGACACTTTAGATTGATGCCAATGATTCGCATCAAGTGAACAAGACAGGCTATAAATCATGCAGTTTTCCAGCGTCCAAGACGTCAACGCCCCGCTAGACTTTGTTTTCCAACAGTTGTCAGATTTTGAAAGCTACGAATCCTATGGCCTTCGCACAGGCGCTGATGTGGAACGGCAGGATGCCCTCACCGAAAAGGGCAAGGGCATGATGTGGAATGTCACTGGTGAAATGCGGGGCAAGCGCCGTAATTTAAACATCGAGCTTACTGAATACCGCCCTGACAACCTGTTGAAATTCTTTGTGAAATCATCAGGTATTGAAGCAACTGCCACAATGGAATCAATGGCCCTGACACGCAAGCAATCGCGCATCAAAGTCACCACAGTTCTAAAGCCAAAAACCATTTCTGCACGGCTGATCTTGCAGTCAGCGAAACTTGCCAGAAGCAGCTTGAACCGCAAATTCAATCACCGTTTTTGGACCTACGCGAGCCACATCGAAAACAATTACAACAAGCTACGCTAACCGCGTGATTTGTCCGCTTTGTAAACGCCCAGAATCTCTAAACTTTCCGTAAAATACGCCAATTCTTCCAGCGCCCGCTTCACAGGCGGGTCTTCAGGATGGCCTACAATATCGGCATAAAACTCGGTCGCGGTGAACAATCCACCCATATAACTTTCGAGTTTCACCATATTCACACCATTGGTCGCAAACCCACCGAGCGCCTTATAAAGCGCCGCTGGAATGTTGCGCACCCGAAACAGAAACGTGGTGATCAACTCCGCGTCTGACTGCGGCTCCTGTTGGCTTTCAGGAGACATCAACAAAAAGCGCGTTGTGTTGTTTTGATTGTCCTCAATGTGATGCGCAAGCACATCAAGGTCGTATATTTTGGCCGCCAAATCCCCTGCCAACGCGCCTTGGGTCTTATCACCTGCCGCGGCGACCTCTTGTGCTGACCCAGCGGTATCTACCCCAACGACAGGCAGCATATTGTTTTCATTTAAAAATTTACGGCACTGCCCCAGCAAAACCGTATGGCTTTTGGCTGAGTCAATATCTTCCAGCTTTGCCCCGGGGACACCCAGCAAATTGATATGAACCCGTTCGAAATGCTCACCAATAATATGCAAACCGCTTTCAGGCAGCAGGTAATGCATATCCGCCACGCGTCCGTATGTGGAATTTTCAACAGGCAGCATCGCCAAATCTGCGTCGCCCCGCTTGACCGTTGCAATTGCACTTTCAAATGTTTTGCACGCCACAGCCTCGGCATCAGGATACACCGCCAAACACGCCTGATGCGAATACGCACCAAGCTCTCCTTGAAAGGCTATTTTGCCAACATTTGTGTTCATTTTCTGCACAACTTTCAAAATCCGTTCACTTTCCGCCGAAATGGGCGTTTCGTCGCGGTATGTACACCTTGCAAGTTGTTAGGGGAAGGCGCTAGAAGAACGGCGGAAAAGAATGTGTGCGACTCCCCTGTCGCTTGGTCTAAGTAAGGCAGAACCATGGATACAATGGAATCAACCAAAATCGTTGGCGGCCTCTGCGCCGCATTGCTCGTTTTTATGCTGGCTGGTTGGGCCGCAGAAGAACTCTACCACGTCGGCGGCAAGGGCCACGGTCATGGTGAAGAGCATGTGTCAGGCTACCCAATCGAAGTGGCCGAAGCTGAAGACGACGCAGCCGACGAACCAGAAATGACGCTCGACGAAATGATGGCAATGGCCGACGCTGGCAAAGGCGCGAAAGTCTTTTCTAAGTGTAAAGCCTGCCACAAAGTCGAAGACGGCGCGAACGGCACAGGCCCACACCTGTTCAACGTCGTCGATCGCGGCATTGGTGACGAACCTGGCTTTGAATACTCCGCCGCCATGGCAGGGTTTGAAGGAAACTGGGACGTAGAAACGCTGAACGCTTTCTTGATCCGTCCAGCATCTTACATCAACGGCACCAAGATGAGTTTTGCAGGTCTGAAAAAAGAAATGGACCGCGCCAACTTGATCAAATACCTCGAAACGCTGAAATAAGCAGTCTCGACCACGCATTTAAGGCCGTCCCATGGGGCGGCCTTTTGCTTATGCGGTTGGAATTTCGAAACAAATCTCACAGTATTGCGTGTTGCTGTTTACGAAAGACTGTATTTACCTATTTATAAGGTATGATGTGCAACGACACGCAACAGGGAGATGATTTATGGGGCAACCGAAAGCCAAGACTGCAACGGCATCAACAACCAATCTTCGGCGCGTCTTAATTGCCAGTCTGGGTCTGTTTGCCTTGGCTTTGAGCGCAACGCTCGCCAATGCCCAAGAAAAAGTCATCAAATCGCACGGGATTTCTACATTCGGTGATCTGAAATACGCCGCTGATTTCAAACACTGGGATTACGTGAACCCAGACGCCCCACAAGGGGGCACGATTTCATTCCTCGGAACTGGCGCCGCTGGCACCTATGACAGCCTCAACCCTTTTATCCTTAAAGGTATTCCTGCGCAGGGGCTTAGCCTGCTGCACTCCACCCTGCTTACAGGCTCTGGCGATGAACCCGACAGCGCCTATGGCTATGTCGCAGAAACACTGGAATACCCTGAAAGCCGCGAATGGGTCATTTTCAACATGCGCCCAGAGGCCACGTTTTCAGACGGTCAGCCAATCACAGCAGACGATGTGGTCTTTTCTTTTGAAATCTTGATGGAAAAGGGTCACCCAGCCTATCAAATCATCTACAAAGACATCGATACAGTTGAGGCGCTTGGCACCAATCGCGTGAAATTCACCTTCAAAGACGGCGTCAACACCCGTGACCTGCCCGCGCGCGCAGGCGGCATCCCAATCCTTGCAAAACACTACTTCGAAGACCGCGATTTCAGCGAAAGCAACTTAGACGTTCCTGTGTCCTCTGGCGGATACACCGCATCGGACGTGAAGCCTGGGCGGTCCATCAAATATTGCAAAATCGAAAACTACTGGGCCAAAGATTTGCCCCACAACAAAGGGTCGGGCAATTTTGATTGCTACCTTTACGAATACTACACGGACCGCACTGTCGCGCTAGAGGCGTTTAAGGCAGGCAGCTTTTTGTTTCATGAAGAATTCAACTCCAAGAACTGGGCCACCAGCTACAACTTCCCCGCCATTGAAAAAGGCTATGTGATTAAAGACACCATTCCAGACGATCGCCCATCGGGCACGCAGGGGTTCTGGATCAATATGCGGCAAGAAAAATTCTCGGACCCGCGCGTGCGTCAAGCCATCGGCATGATGTTCAATTTCGAATGGTCCAACAAAACACTGTTTTACGGTCTCTATGAACGCACCGACAGCTTTTGGGAAAATTC
>CAYWIR010000079.1:0-8592 GCA_964458375.1 uncultured Neptunicoccus sp. | reverse complement strand
CCAAGGTAAGTTGAGTAACATCAACGGTTTGGCGGTTTTGGCCGACAGTTTGAACGCGGAAATTCCGCAGGTGGGCACAACAACATTCCGCCCGCCCTATCACCCGATTTCAATGGGTGCCATTGGGGGCGAAGCGAGCCGCCATTTGTTCAAACCCCTGCGTCGCAGCCCGATCCATGAGTGGACCGATGCGAACGGTGGTTTCTGGGAACCTGTGGGGGATTGGCGTCGTCCGTACTGTTACCAGAAGGACGGGGAAAGTGTGAAAGACGCGGTGAACCGCGAAATCAATCAAACGCGCACCAGCGTTTCGATTTTGGATGCGTCTACGCTTGGGAAGATCATCGTTAAGGGGCCTGATGCGGGCAAATTTCTCGACATGCTCTATACCAATATGATGAGCAATCTGAAGGTTGGCCGCTGTCGTTATGGCCTGATGTGTTCGGAAAACGGGTTTTTGTCGGATGATGGTGTTGTGGCGCGGTTGGATGAAGATACGTTCCTGTGTCATACCACGTCTGGCGGATCTGATCGCATTCATGCGTGGATGGAAGAGTGGTTGCAGACGGAATGGTGGGATTGGAAAGTCTATACCGCCAACGTAACCGAGCAATATGCGCAAATCGCGCTGGTGGGTCCAAAAGCCCGCCAAGTGATTGAAAAGATGGGCGTTGAGGGCATGGATGTGTCCGCCGAAAGCATGCCATTTATGACCTTCGCAGAAGGCAAGATTGCTGGCATTCAAGCGCGGCCGTTTCGGATTTCCTTCTCTGGTGAGCTGTCCTATGAAATTGCCGTTCCTGCGGCACAAGGGCAAGCGTTTTGGGATGCTGCGCTGGAAGCTGGGGCCGAGTTTGGGATGACGCCCTACGGCACCGAGGCGCTGCATGTGATGCGGGCCGAAAAGGGCTTTATCATGATTGGGGATGAAACCGACGGGACCGTGATCCCGCAGGATTTGAACCTGCACTGGGCGATTTCCAAGAAGAAAGAAGATTTCTTGGGCAAACGTGCCATGGCCCGCAAGGATATGGTGCGCGAAGACCGCTGGCGGTTGGTTGGGCTGGAAACAGAAGAGCCTGATGTGGTGATCCCAGATGGGGCCTATGCCGTGGATGGCACGACGCGGCCAAATGGGGTGAAGAACATGATCGGGCGGATCACGTCAACGTATTATTCACCGACATTGAAACGTTCCATCGCCATGGCGCTGGTGGAGCATGGGCCAGAACGGATGGGGGAAACCATCATGTTTGCCCGTGTCGATGGCACGACAATTAACGCGAAAATCGTTGATCCAGTGTTCTTGGATAAAGAGGGGGCACGTCAAAATGTCTAATGTTATCAGTGCAGCACAGGGTGCAAGTTTTGATGGGGCCGTCCGCGTGGAAGATGTGGGTGTGTCAGGCATGATCACCTTGCGCGGGGATTTATCGTCGGCGAAAATGGCCAAAGCGGTTAAGGCTGCCGTTGGTCTTGCGCTGCCCGATGCACGCGGTGTGAAGGTTGGCTCCAAGGGCGGTGTCGCATGGATGTCGCCAGACGAATTGATGCTGTTTTGCGCCTATTCGGATGCGGATGTCATCGTTGCAAAGCTGGAAAAGGCGTTGAAAGGCGAACATTTTCTGGCGGTAAATGTATCAGATGCCCGTGCTCTCTTTACCCTGACAGGGGAGGGGGTGCGCGAGGTCATTGCCAAAGGGACGCCTGCGGATATGTCGGTTGAAGGGCTTCCTTTGGGGGAGATGAGACGCTCACGGCTTGGGCAAGTTGCAGTTGCGTTTTGGCTTACGCAGGAAGGTAAGCTGGAGCTGGTTTGCTTCCGCTCCGTTGGGCAGTTCGTCTATGAATGGCTGTGCAATGCGGCGGAAAAAGACACGCTGCCAGGGCATTTGTAAGCCTTAACCCCCTGCGATTCTGTTTTGCCTGTCGGTCAAAGCCATTTTTGGCTGCTGTTTAATCGTGGGTATTTTTCTTTGAATTGTGTCAATTTAAGAACAGTGGAGAATGACAGCTAAGTTTCTGTAATTAAGCAGTTAATTGGGATTGAGTGAGCGTTGGTGCAGTTCCGTTCGCACGGTTTTTCCACAATTAAGAACACAATTCACCTCAAATACGTCTTAATCCCGCGCGATAAAGGTTCCATCGAAATGAACCAAAAGCCGGTAAATGGCTGAAGGAGGTACAGTATGTTTAGTATGGGTAAAATCGCCGGATTGTTTGCCATCGCGCTGACAACAACAGCTTGTGTTTCTTCTAATAACGCTTCTCAGAATGTGGTCACATTGACACCGCAAACGATTTCCACAGTCGCACCAACACCACAGTCTTCAGACGAGAAACTGAACTTCTTTGCAGAAGAACAGACGGTGGTTGCCGCAAACACAACGTTTAATCGGGTCGTATCACAATACAACGTTGTCGATGTTCAAGTGTCCGTTCCAGACTATCTGGTCGTGTCCGAGGCAAATGTTTATGTTCCGCAAGCTGACATTGTTTGGCGCGAAGACCCGCTGGGTGATCGTCATGCGCAAGTGCGCGACATTATGACGAACGCTTTGACAATGGGTACAAACGCCTTGAGTGGCCCAAATGATGTGATTGTGGCCGCACGTGTGAACATGTTCCATGCCATCACGGAAAAGGCGCGCAATTCGATTGGCGGAAAGCACAATGTGCAGTTCGACTATGTTTTGTTGGACGCAGAAACACGCCAGCCGATCACAACGATCCAGAGCGTTGATGCAAGCCTAAAAGCCTTTGGCGGGGCCAAAGCCTATCGCGCAATGCGCAAGGGTCAAACGCAGAAAGTGCGGATCACCAACCATGTGGCCGGTGTTATCCAAACGGCTTTGCGTGCACCAGTCAAAGGGTAAGAGACCCCTTATAAGTTTGATCAACGGCTCCTTCGGGGGCCGTTTTTTGTTTCGCCTGCTGCGGGGAACAGGTAAGGGGCGGTATGACAGATCAACGCCCAGAAATCCGCTTTCGCCCAAACAAGTCCCCGCAACGTGTGCGCCATGGTTTTCCATGGGCCTATGACAATGAGATTGTGACGGATCGGCGGACGAAAAAAATCGACGCTGGCACGATTTGCGATCTGTTGGATACAGACAAAAATTTCGTGGCGCAGGTGGCGTTTCACCCTGGGTCCAAGATTGCCTGTCGGGTGCTTGAGCGGGACCGTTCTGCAAGCATTGATGCGGCGTGGTTGGCTGCAAAGCTGCGCTTTGCTTTGGCGCATCGTGAGCGGATGTTTGAGACACCGTTCTACCGCCTTGTCCATGCCGAAGCAGATGGATTGCCGGGGCTGATTATTGATCGGTTTGGGGACGTTTTGGTGGTGCAACCAAATGCGGCGTGGATTGACGCGCTGATGGATGAGCTGGCCGATGCAATCGTGCAAGTGTTTGGAGACATTACAATAATCAAGAACGCCAGCGGGCGTGCGCGGGGGCTAGAAGGTCTGTCCGACGAAAGCGCGGTGCTGCGCGGATCAGTTGACGGCGCGATTGCGGTGTCGATGAACGGTGCGACGTATATGGCGGATGTTTTGGGTGGGCAAAAGACGGGTTTGTTCTTTGATCAACGGCCCAATCATGCCTTTGCGGCGGAGCTGGCACAAGGCGGTGATGTGCTAGATGTGTTCAGCCATGTGGGCGGCTTTTCTTTGGCGGCTTTGGCGGGTGGAGCCAGCACGGCTTTGGCTGTGGATGGGTCTGCTCCTGCACTGGATTTGGCGGCGCAAGGCGCTGAAAAATCAGGGTTTTCTGATCGTTTCGACACGCGCAAAGGCGATGCGTTTGAAGTGATGACAGCGCTTGCAAACGAGGGGCGATCCTTTGATGTGGTGGTGTGTGATCCGCCTGCCTTTGCGCCAGCAAAACCTGCGTTGCAGGCAGGGTTACGGGCCTATGAAAAGGTGGCGCGAATGGGCGCGGCGTTGGTGCGGCCAGGTGGATATCTGGTGCTGTGTTCCTGTTCCCATGCTGCGGACCTGTCCAGCTTTCGCCAAGCGAGTTTGCGGGGTATCGGGAAAGGCGGGCGTGTGGGGCAGATTGTGCACACGGGATTTGCGGGTGCGGACCATCCTGTGCATCCGAACCTTGCAGAGACAGCATACCTTAAGTCGTTGTTTTTAAGGCTACAATGACCCGTGTGTTGATCGACACATGTGTTTTGTACCCGTCAATCCTGCGCAGTGTTTTACTGGGCTGTGCCAAGGCGGGAATGTTTGTTCCGCTGTGGTCTGAGCGCATCCTTGAAGAGTGGCGCCGTGCGGCGGAGCGCAATGGGATCGCGGCTGAAGCGGGGATAGAAATTGCGCTGGCGACGGCGGATTGGCGCGGTGCTGTGGTGGATGTGTCCGATAATGCGGGCGATGATTTAATCCTTCCAGATCAGAATGATAGACATGTTCTGGCCGCGGCGATTGCGGGGCAAGCGGATGAATTGCTGACGGCGAACATTGGCGACTTTCCCACGCGGGTTTTGGGCCAATACGGCGTGGTGCGACGGCATCCTGATGAGTTTCTGTTAGAGATGGCTCTGGCGCAGCCTGACGTGGTGCAGGGCGTGATTGATCGCGTTCATGGCATGGCGGAAACGGGCAAGGGAGAGCGGGTCAATCGGCGTAAAATGTTGCAGCGATCTGGGGTGCCCCGCGTTGCAAAATGGGACGCTGGTTTGGAGCGTTAACCTTTGGGTTAACGAGCGTTTTCAGAAAAAAGCAAACTACCCAGAAACAGGGGTCCCTAGGTATGGGTAGTGTGTTTGGGTTTTTCAAAAGGTTAATTGGTTAATGGATCGCGCGGCGCGATTTTTCGGTTCGGTTAACCGTTCTGCAAGAATTGTCTGCTAGTCAGGAACCACAGTCAGCGCGATCTATTGCATTACTGGGGAAGCCCATCCGTCATAGACGCCGCTATGTTGCTCGGCCAATTGGGTAAGGTCGTAGGTGAGCGGATCAATGTCATAGGGCAGCCCGTCAATGACGATTTGCACGGTGTGGCTTTGATCTTCGGCCATTGGCAGCCGTTTTGGGGTGTGTCCCATGGTTTTGACTGCGGCAGAGAATTTGTCTGCGTCTGCTTGTGATTGGAAGACGGCGAAGTGATCTATCGGGCGGCTGGTGTCGGGATTGTCGCCTGCCTCTTGCAGGGCTTGGCGCACATAAGAGTTTTTAATGACCCTTTGGTGATAAGGGCCAGGATATAGAAATTCGCGGTAGATTGCCCATTTGGGATCGTCGCGGTGGCCGATTTCATAGCGGTATCCAGTGCGCGATGTCATGGCCTGTTTTATTTGGCCATCAATTGCGCCTTTGGTCCGAGTATAGAAGTAATAGTCGTTGGTGCCTTGGCCCATTTTGCGGCCAGCAAAGATTGCTTGGTCCAAGGACAATTCTTCGATGGTTTCGCTGAGGTTTAACAAGGCTTCATAGTCTTGTTGGCCCGCAAGCCCGTGTTCGGTTGGGGCGCGCAATCCGACCCGCAGATAGGTGAGATGCGGGTGTGAGGCCATTGGGCTGTTATCCCAGAGGGAGGTGTTTACGAAAATTGAGGCAGGTTTTTCGTCCACCAAGGTCAGATAGAAATCAAATGTGTCTTCTGATCTGTTTTGCGAATGAGCCATTCCCAAGGAAAACAGAAACGCGGCCAAAACGGCGAAGACGCGCGATATGGCCGTGTGTTTTAAGCGCTGGATCACAGTTGCGGCCTATTCGTCAGCGGCTTCTGCTTCTTCTTTTGTCGCTTGTTTGCCTGCGGTCCAATAGCCATCGTATTCTTCGCCCGTGGCATAGACCATTTTGCCCACGCCAGAACGCTGGCCAGCTTTGAAAGAGCCCGTGTAGACATCGCCGTTGGCATAGGTGGCGACACCTTCGCCGTCGATTTCGCCTGCGGTCCAGTTGCCGTCATAGCTGAAGCCATCGGTGAGGGTGATCTTGCCACGACCTTCGCGTTTGTTGTCGACGTATTGACCTTCGAACACTGCACCATCGGTGTAGACGACGCGGCCGTTGCCCTGACGGACCCCTTCGACCCAGTCGCCTTCATAGGAATGGCCCGCGGCGTAGATGATTTTCCCAAAGCCGTGGTTTTTCGCGTTCTTCAAGGTGCCGATGTAGACGGTGCCATTGATGTCACGAATGGTGCCTTCACCTTCGATTTTGCCGTTTGCCCATGCGCCTTCGTAAGTGGTGCCGTTGGCGTAGGTGATTTTGCCTGTGCCGTTTGGCGTGTTTTCGGCAAATTCGCCCGTATAAACCGCGCCATTTTCAAAAGTTTGAGTACCTTGGCCCGATTTCATATCGTTGGCCCATGCGCCTTCATAGGATAGGCCCTTGGGGTCGGTGAACTTGCCTGTGCCTTCGCGGAGATCGTTGACAAAATCACCCACGTAAATGTGGCCGCTTACATAGGTCATTTTGCCTAAGCCATTGCGTTGGCCTTGGACCATTGGGCCTTCGTAGATTGAGCCGTTGGCTTGTTTGTAGACGCCATTGCCATCGAAGGTTTCGTTTTTGAACGCCCCTTCGTAGGTGCGCCCATCGGGGAAGGTCATCAGGCCGTTGCCTTCGCGCACACTTTCGACAACATCGCCTTTGTAGGTTGCGCCATCATGGTAGGTGATGAGGGCCACGCCTGTTTTCTTGCCGTCCTGCCAATCGCCTTCATAGCGATAGCCGTTGGGGGAGGTCATGGTGCCTTTGCCGTTTTGCTTGCCTGCGGTAAACTGGCCTTCGTAGACAACACCGTTGGCGTATTTTGCAACACCTGTGCCTTCTATCTTGCCGTTGACCCAATCCCCTTCGTAGGTGCCACCATCGGCAAAAGTGATGCTGCCTTTGCCTTCGGGTTTGCCCGCAACAAAAGCGCCTTGGTAGATGGAGCCGTTGGGGAAGCGGGCGGTGCCCATGCCTTGGATTTCGCCTTCGACCCAGTCACCTGTGTATTCATAGCCGTTTGGCAGACGATAGGTGCCCGTGCCATGTTGTTTGCCATCTTTGAAGGTGCCTTCATAGATGCCGCCCGTGTCGTATTGTTTGGTGACGATCTGTTCGCTCGACTGCGCAAAAAGCGGTACAGGGGCGAGGGCCAAGAGCATGGCGGTCGAAGCGGCGTGGATTAGCGATGTGGTCTTGGTCAAAGTTACCCCACGGCTCATTTGCCGTGCTCCCTTGGTCTTTCGATTGGGGGCGAGTGTAAGTCGTTGGAATTTCTGTGACAAGGATTCTTGCGTCTTGTGCTTTTCGGGCCATTTGGGTCTAACGGGACTAATATTTTTTGGAGCGAGACTATGACTGATACACTCCGACTGACGCTGGCGCAGTTGAACCCGACTGTTGGGGATTTCGCGGGCAATATCGCGAAAGCCGCTGAGGCCCATGCTGAGGCGGCCTTGGCGGGTGCGGATATGGTTGTTTTGCCTGAAATGTTCGTGACGGGGTATCAGGCGCAGGATTTGGTTTTGCGTCCTGCGTTCACGCGCGATGCAATGGCACATGTGGAAGTGTTGGCGAAACAGTGTGACACGGGGCCGACCATTGGGATCGGTGCGCCGCTGTTGGAAGGGGATAAGCTGTTTAATGCCTATTTCATTCTGCGAGGCGGCGAGATTGTCGCGACGCTGCGCAAGCATGAGCTGCCCAACACCCATGTATTTGATGAGCGGCGTCTGTTTGATGTGGGGGAAATTCCGGGGCCGTATTCGTTGAACGGGGTGCGTATTGGCAACCCGATTTGCGAGGATGCTTGGCACGAAGACGTGGCCGAGGCGCAGGCAGAATCAGGGGCGGAGATTTTGGTGGTGCCGAATGGGTCGCCCTATTACCGCAACAAATTTGATCGACGATTGAGCGCCATGGTGTCCCGTGTGGTCGAGAACGACATGCCGCTGGTGTATCTGAACATGGTCGGTGGGCAGGATGACCAAGTGTTTGATGGTGGGTCGTTTGTGCTGAACCGTGGTGGGGCGCTTGCCTTGCAGATGCCGCTGTTTGACGAGGCGATTGCCCATGTGGATTTCGTGCGCGGCGATGCGGGCTGGGAGGCCGTAGAGGGCGAAAAGATCGCCCATGTGGATGAGTGGGAGCAGGATTACCGTGTGATGACGCAGGGTTTGCGCGATTACATGGGTAAGACTGGGTTCAAAAAGGTGGTTTTGGGGCTGTCTGGTGGGATTGATAGCGCGATTGTGGCGACCATTGCAGCGGATGCGCTGGGGCCAGAAAACGTGCGCTGTGTAATGATGCCGTCAGAGTATACGGCGCAGAGTTCGCTGGATGATGCCAAGGAATTGGCGGCAAATTTGGGTGTGAAGCTCGACACGATTTCCATTGCAGAGAGCCGCGCGGCGGTGACGAATACGATGGCCCCGTTTTTTGAAGGGACGGAGCCAGATGTGACGGAGGAGAATATCCAATCGCGCCTGCGGGGGCTGTTGTTGATGTCTTTGTCCAACAAATTCGGGGAAATGGTGCTGACCACGGGGAATAAATCCGAGGTGGCGGTGGGCTATGCCACGATCTATGGCGATATGGCGGGGGGGTATAACCCCATTAAGGACCTCTATAAAATGCGGGTTTTT
>CAYWIR010000078.1:0-8662 GCA_964458375.1 uncultured Neptunicoccus sp. | reverse complement strand
ACAGTGACGAAGCGGCGCGGGTGGCGGCCATTTCCGAATTGGCGGGGGATTTGGGTGTAGATTATCGTGGGACGTTGAACCCGATCCTGTCCACCCGTGTGGAATTGACCAAAGATGGGGCGTTGCCCGAGGCGAACATCGCCCGTGAACTGATCGTTGGCAGCGACGCATTGCTGCGCCAACGGGCCTATGATTTGCTTGTGGCCGCAAAATTGGAACCCGAAAAGGTAAGCGATGATGCCCGCGATGCGGCGCTAGAAGCGAACATTGAAGAGGGTAGGGTCGCCGGCACGCCGATTGCACAGCTTTCAACCGAAGCCAGCCGTGATGCGGCATATGCAGGGCTGGTTAGTGCAGGGCTGGCTGAAGCCTCGGTTACGGATGCGCAAATTGATACGGTGCTTCAGAGCTATCGCTTTTTCGATATTTACCTAGAGCCGTCAAAGGCTGTCACGGATGCCGCCGCTGCGGCGCTTGATCAATCCGAAAGACGTGTGGCTGTCAGTCAAGCGGCTGATCTTGGCTTGGATGCGCTGTCGCTGGCGTCGATCTACTTCCTTGCGGCCATTGGGCTTGCCATCACGTTCGGGGTTATGGGCGTTATCAACATGGCCCACGGCGAATTTATCATGATGGGTGCCTACACGGGCTATGTTGTTCAACTGTTCGTGCCAAACCACACCCTGTCGATCATCGTTGCGGTGCCATTGGCGTTTGCCGTGACCTTTGCGGCGGGTGTTGTGTTGGAACGGTTGGTGATCCGCTGGCTGTACCACCGCCCACTGGAAACTTTGCTGGCGACGTTTGGGGTTTCTATTGCGCTGCAACAATTGGCCAAAAACATCTTTGGCACACAGGCCCGCCCGCTGACATCACCTGCGTGGCTCGATGGGGCGTGGGTCATCAATGATGTTGTGTCCATTAGCTTTATTCGCATTGCCATATTCGTGCTCGCCTTGCTGTTCTTTGCGGTGTTTCTGTTCATTATGAAACGGACGCGGCTGGGGCTAGAAACCCGCGCTGTTACGCAAAACAATGCCATGGCGTCCAGCATGGGGATTAACCCTGATCGGGTGAACATGCTGACCTTTGGGTTGGGGTCTGGCATTGCGGGCATCGCAGGTGTGGCGATTGGATTGTTTGCGAAAGTCACATCTGAAATGGGCGGCGATTACATCGTGCAAAGTTTCATGACTGTTGTGGTTGGGGGCGTTGGAAACATCTGGGGCACGCTTGCAGGGGCGGCGATGATCGGTGGGTTCCAAAAAGGTGTGGAATGGCTGAACCCGTCAAACACACTTGCGGCGCAAACCTATATGATCGTCTTCATCATCATTTTCATTCAGTTTAGGCCCAGAGGCATTATCGCCCTTAAGGGCCGTGCGGCGGGGGATTAATACCATGAACAGATCCTTTATCGCCCGCAATCCATCTGTGTTGGTTTTTCTGACCATCCTCGCCTTGTTCACGGTGCTGGTCACTGTGCTGTCCGAAGGTTTTGGCATTGGCATTATTTCAACAAGTTTTGTCAAAACGCTCGGGAAAACCCTGTGCTTGTGCCTGATCGCGGTGGCGATGGACCTGATCTGGGGCTATGCGGGTATCCTGTCGCTGGGGCATTTCGCGTTCTTTGGGTTGGGCGGTTACATGATCGGCATGTGGTTGATGTACGACCGCACGCGCCAGATTGTTGAACGGTCTTTGTCAGACGGGGTTTTGCCACCCACCACAGAAGAGATACAAGCCGCCGTTGGAAACCAGATTTTCGGTGTGGTTGGCAGCAGTGATTTCCCCCTGATCTGGGTTTTTGCGGATAGCCTTGTGCTGCAACTTAGCTTTGTGGTTTTGGTGCCTGGTTTGCTGGCGTTGGTGTTTGGCTGGCTTGCCTTTCGCAGCCGCGTTACGGGCGTTTATCTTTCGATCTTGACCCAAGCCATGACCCTTGGCCTGTCGCTCTATCTGTTTCAGAACGCCAGTGGCTTGCGGGGGAACAATGGGCTGTCAGGACTGCAAAACCTGCCAGGTGTTGAAGCGCCGCAATCAGAAGTGTCCTTGTGGCTGTTCTGGGCCTCTGCTTTGGCGCTGGGGCTTGGGTATTTGCTGGTTGCTTGGGCGGTGTCTGGCAAGTTTGGCTCTGTCATTCGGGGCATTCGAGATAACGAGGCACGGGTGCGGTTTTTGGGGTACTCCGTGGAAGGCTATAAACTGACGGTGTTCACGTTTACCGCCTGTATCTCTGGCATTGCGGGGGCGCTTTATTATCCGCAAGCGGGCATTATCAACCCCGCCGAAGTTGCGCCCATTGCGTCTATCTATCTGGCTGTTTGGGTGGCGATTGGGGGGCGTGGCCGATTGTACGGTGCGGTGATTGGTACGGCGTTTGTCAGCCTTGTGTCCAGTTGGTTCACAGGGGGGCAGGTGCCAAATGTGGAGCTTGGGTTTTACACAATCAATTGGGTCGATTGGTGGCTTGTTTTGTTAGGTCTGAGCTTTGTTCTAGTAACGCTTTACGCCCCACGCGGGATCGGGGGACTGTTTGATCTGCTGCCCCGCAAAAAGATGGAGGGTGAGCAATGAGCACGCTTCTCGAAGTGTCAGGCGCAACGGTCAGTTTTGACGGGTTTCGCGCCATCAACAACCTGTCGTTTCAGATCGGATATGCCGAATTGCGCGCGGTTATTGGGCCGAATGGTGCGGGTAAAACGACCTTTATGGATATCGTCACGGGGAAAACCCGACCTGATGATGGAAGTATTCTTTACGGCGAGAAAAGCGTTTCTTTGATCGGCATGTCCGAGGCCAAGATTGCGCAGGCGGGCATTGGGCGAAAGTTCCAAAAACCAACTGTCTTTGAAGAACAGACGGTGCAAGAAAACCTGCTTATGGCGTTGCGCAAGGACCGCAACCCGCTTTCGGTGTTGTTGTTCAAACCCTCAAGTGCAGACTTCACCGCGATTGATGAACTGGCGCAGAAAATTGGTTTGCAGGACTCTTTGCTGCGGCAATCGGGCGAGCTGAGCCACGGTGAAAAACAATGGCTGGAAATCGGAATGCTGCTGGCGCAGGAGCCGCGGCTGTTGTTGGTGGATGAACCCGCGGCGGGCATGACACCTGCAGAACGGGAAAAGACCACGGAAATCCTTGTCGAAGCGGCCAAAACGCGGGCTGTGGTTGTTGTTGAACACGATATGGAATTTGTGCGTCGTTTGAACTGTAAGGTGACTGTTTTGCACGAAGGCGCTGTCTTGGCAGAGGGGTCTTTGGACCATGTGACCCAAAACAAAGATGTCATTGAGGTCTATTTAGGGCGATAACTTATGCTGGATATTCAAAACCTTACCCTTCATTACGGCAACTCGCAGATTTTGTACGACATTTCGATGCGTGCAGCATTGGGGGAAATAACCTGTGTTATGGGAACCAATGGCGTGGGCAAAACCAGCCTGTTGAAAGCCATTTCTGGAACGCATCCGTCCTCTGGCGGGGAAGTATTTCTGGATTCACAGGACATTGCTCGCAGTCCAGCCCATCAGCTGGCAAAACTCGGTGTGGGGTATGTGCCGCAGGGGCGGGATGTTTTCCCGCTTTTGACTGTGCGTGAAAATTTGCAGACTGGGTTTTCCTGCTTGCCGAAATCGGATCATTTTATCCCTGACCATATTTTTGAGCTGTTTCCCGTTCTCAAAGACATGGAAAGCCGTCGGGGCGGTGATTTGTCGGGTGGCCAGCAGCAGCAGTTGGCCATTGCCCGAGCGCTGATTACAAAACCTAAACTTCTGTTGCTGGATGAGCCCACCGAGGGGATTCAACCCAATGTGATCCAACACATTGGCGAAGTGATCCGCCATTTGCGCGAACGCGGTGACATGGCGATTGTGCTGGTGGAGCAATACTTTGACTTCGCCTTCGATCTTGCGGATTCGTTCATCGTGCTCAAACGCGGGCGTGTCGTGCGGACCGTGTCCAAAGCCGACGTTGAACGCGAGGCATTGCTGGCTGATGTTTCGGTGTGAGTGTTTGGGGGCTGCCACGAAGGCCGGGGTGACCGTTTAGGGCCTTGGGATACGTTTCGACATTCTACTCAACACCGTTCTACTCGGCTAAATGAGGGCAGCGACATGCTAATTCCAAAAGGGGTGGTTTCAAGTCGCTTAGCAACCTGTTCAAAACACTATCAAAAGTTGGGAGGTTTTGGTGGAGCCTAGGAGGATCGAACTCCTGACCTCTTCGCTGCCAGCGAAGCGCTCTCCCAGCTGAGCTAAGGCCCCACGGTGTCCGTTGGACACGGACGGTATTTAGGAAGTCCCGCCTGCCCATGCAAGCGGAAAATCCAAGAATTTAGCTATCGTCGTCTTCTGGACCAGCGACGTCTGCGATTTCTTCGAGTGGGACGGTGTCGTCGTCATCATCGTCGAGCACGTCATCGCCCAGATCCACGTCCACATCGCTGTCATCGTCGGCATCGAGCACATCGAGATCTTCGCCGTCTTCGGCTTCAGTCGCCTTTTTGATGGCGGATTTGTCTTCTTTGTCGGCCATTGTTGTCTTCGACTTGTCAGACACGAAATGGGACAATGGGTATTCTTTACCCGTGTACGGGCTGACCACTGGGTCTTTGCCCAGATCGTAAAAACGTTTGCCTGTTTCAGGGCAGACGCGTTTCACACCCCATTCTTCTTTTGGCATTGAGAACCCCTTGGGTTGGCTTGTTTCTCGAGTATCGCCGCCAATTGCCATAGGTGGGCAGGGTTGTCAAAGGTTGAATGGCATTTTTCGCACCGTGGGTTTTGTATTGCCACTTTTGGTGGCTGGGGTAAGGATGCGCCCATGGTTGAAACCCTTGAAATTGGTGATCCCCCGATCCTTGTGACGCTGAAGCAGTCAGCGCGGGCGCGGCGGTTTTCGTTGCGTATCTCGAACGTGGACGGGGCTGTCAGTTTGACGATGCCAAAACGGGCTGCCAAACGGGATGCTTTGGCCTTTGCCCGTGATCACGAGGGATGGATGCGCAAGCATTTAGGCAAGCGCCCTGATGTGATCGTGCCAGCCTTTGGTGGGTCTGTGTTGTTGGACGGCATTGCTGCGCCCATTACGGTGGGCACAGGGCGGCAGGTGCGCTTTGAGGCGGGGGTGTTATATGTGCCAGGGACAGAGCGGCAGGTGCCTGCAAAATTGCGTGCCTTTTACAAAACTCTGGCGCGGGATCGTTTGGCAGAGGCATCAGAGCGGTATGCGCGTCTTGTGGGGCGGTCGTTTTCACGCATCACGTTGCGCGATACGCGGTCCCGTTGGGGATCGTGCACCAGTGACGGCAATCTGATGTATTCATGGCGGCTGATCATGGCCCCACGGGCGGTGCAGGAATACGTGGCGGCCCATGAGGTGTGCCATTTGGTGGAAATGAACCATTCGGACGCCTATTGGCGGCAGGTTGCGACAGTTTTCCCAGATTATAAGGCGCAGCGTGGATGGTTGCGCAAAAACGGGGCAGAGCTGCATCGTTACCAGTTTTGATGTTGACTTGATCCTACGGTGTGATCACAAACGCGCATGATCCGACCAGAGCGCATTGCATCCCCAGACCCGATAGGCCCGACCCATGAGCGGGTGTTTCGTGCTTTGCGCACGCAAATCATGCATGGTGAAATCGTTCCAGGCCAAGCGCTGACTATTCGTGGGATTGCGGATGAGTTTGACGTGTCCATGACACCCGCCCGCGAGGCTGTTCGGCGGCTGACAGCGGAAGGGGCTTTGTCCATGTCCAAGACGGGCAGGGTAACAGCCCCGTTGCTTAGCACGGAACGGATCGAAGAACTGGCGTCCATTCGCGCGTTGTTGGAGCCAGAATTGGCGGCGCGGGCGCAACCCCGTGCCCATTTGGCGTTGATCGAACGGTTACAAAACATCAATGGCGTGATTGAGCAGACCATCGTGAAGAAAGATGCGGTTGGGTATATTCGCGCCAACCTTGAGTTTCACCGCACGCTTTATTTGCGGGCGCAGGCCCCTGCGATGTTGGCGATTGTGGAAACGGTGTGGTTGCAGATGGGGCCGACCATGTCTGCGCTTTATGCCCGATTGCAGCGGCCCAACGCAGCGCGCAACCACCGCACAGCGATTGCGGCGCTTCGGGCGGGGGATGAACCCGGTCTAAAGCTGGCAATCCGTGCGGATGTTACCCAAGGGCTGCGGATGCTGAGCAGTTAGATTGCTTTCAGTTCCTCTTCGGTGTGTTCCTCGGGGAACCCGTCGAGCAAGGTGGCATAGCGCATTCGAGCATCGGTGATTTGGCTGTAAGACCCGACAAGGTTGCGCACAGGGGAAGCCAATCGTTCAAGGCCCGTTACAAAGGCGAGGATAACGCCGACCTCTAACTGTCCATTGATTGCGAGATAACCGCCATAAGTGATGACGCCAAAGGGGCCAAGGGCGATCAGGATATTGTTGATCGTCTTCATAATGTTCTTGGTCAGAATAAAGCGTTTGCGCAGGGACAGGATGGTTTCCACAAGATTGGAGAAGATTTTTGGCGGGGCAGCACGCAGAATATCGTCTTCTGGCGTGTCGACGATAAAGTTGCCCAGTTTGCGAACCTCTAATGCCTTTTTCTGGGCGAGTTTGTTCATAATGGCTTGCAGATAAGGCACGAGAAGAAGCTGTGGCGTGTAAAGCGCGACACCGATAGAGGCGACAAGCGGTTCCACATAGAACATGTAGCCCAAGATAGAGACCAGCGTGCCCACTTCAAACAACGGCCCTGAAATGGCGGAGCCTGCGAAACCGCCGAGTTTTTCAACTTCGGAGGACATCATTGAGACAACTGCGCCTTCGTCGACTTCGTTGTCGAGAGCTTCGCGGCTGTCAGGGGCGTGGGTGTAAATGGAATAATACACGGAGTAGCGCAGTTTGCGCACGATGTTGGCTGAAATGATTTCGCGCTGATATCGCATGGCAAATTTCAGCGCGGCGGCAAGGAACAGGGCGCCAAGGTAGAGTATTCCGAGCCAGATCAGCAGGTCGAAGTCTTTGCCTGCCACCGCATCATCCAGCATACGGCGTTGCAGTTCCAAAGGGATTGGCGCGAGCGGGAGAAGGGACAAAGTGAGGCCGATCACCACAACTTGTTGCCATTTCGAGCGCGCAAAAATGTAGCGATAGACGGAGAGGGGCATTTTACGGCTTGGCATTGATATGACTTTGCTTGGTTAGAAATTACTTGGAGCCTACGGAGGGCGATAGATTGTGCAAGGGGTGGAATGGGGTGTTTCGATCAAGAAAAAGTGGGGTGTTAGCCTGTAAAGACGGAAATCACGAGATTGGTGGCGGAGAGGGCAAGGAGGATGTTGATGAGTTTGGTAAAGCCTGCGTTGCCCATCCGTTCAAAGACGCGCACGCCAATGCTGGCGGCGGTCAGGGCCACGGGGATTGCGATCAGTGCGGTGAAGAAGAACTGACGGTCCAGAAAGCCCCATGCCGCAAAGAGGATAAGGGACAGGATGCCCATGGAGAGATTGAAGGCTTGGAACACGCCGCGCTTTTCCTGTTTGGTCCAACCAAACAGCCCTGACCAGATGGTTGTAACCACGCCAGAGAGGGCGGATATGCCGCCAAAGATGCCACCGACAAAGCCAGCGACAATATGAAAGCGTTCTGCTGACTTTGGCAGGGAAAAGCGGGATTGCAGCGTGAGCACGTAGATCAGATTGAGGATGATCAACATGGCCACGAAGAGTTTGAACGTGGCAATTGGGATCAGTGGTAGGATGGCAATGCCAATGGGGATGCCGAGCAAACCGCCAAGTGTGAGCGGAACGGCGCGTTTGGCATCGATCATGCGCCAAATGCGGGGCAGGGTCATGAGTTGGCTGGCGGTCATACACACAGCCATGAGGGGCACAACAGAGGTGGGTGGCAGGATTATCAGCCAGAAACCAGCGGACATGAGGGCAAAGCCGAAACCCGTTAACCCGTTAATGAAGCCGCCTGCAAGGGCACCTGCAAGGAGAAGCGCCAGTTCCATCAGAATACCTCTGCCGTGTTTTGTGCGAGGGGTGTCTTAATGGGACGGGTCGGATGTGCCTGTGTGACGGCACAAACGCTTGGTGAAACTCCGCGCCAAACGCGAGATTTGGCGCGGAGATTTTGGGTCACGCGTGGATCGCGCCATCGCCGCACGCCAGTGCCGCTTCGCGCATGGCTTCGGAGAAGGTTGGGTGGGCGTGGCAGGTCAGGGCCACATCTTGGGCCGAAGCGCCAAATTCCATGGCCACACAGATTTCGTGGATCAAATCGCCTGCTGACGGGCCGATCAAGTGGCATCCCAAGATGCGATCGGTGTCTTTGTCCGCAAGGATTTTCACAAAGCCATCGCCCTGATGCACGGCCTTAGCGCGGCCATTGCCTTTGAAGGAAAACTTGCCCGTCTTATAAGCAACGCCTTCTTCTTTGAGCTGTTCTTCGGTTTTGCCAACGCTTGCGACCTCGGGTGTTGTGTAGATCACGCCTGGAATAACGCCGTAGTTCACGTGGCCGTGCTTGCCTGCAAGCACTTCGGCAACGGCCATGCCTTCATCTTCGGCTTTGTGGGCCAGCATCGGGCCTTCGATCACGTCACCAATGGCGTAGATGCCGTCGATGTTGGTTTTCCAGTGGTCGTCGGTTT
>CAYWIR010000077.1:0-8716 GCA_964458375.1 uncultured Neptunicoccus sp. | reverse complement strand
CCCCACGGGAACCCCGTAAACACATGACTGCGTGCAAATTCTGCCAACGTCAGGCTGACCACTAGAAACACTAAACGCGCCGCCCCTTGTGTGCGGGCTGCAAGTCCAAACCCTATGGCCCAAAACAACGCCAATCCGCCTGCCAGCAAGATCAGCGCAAACGGGGCCATCCAACCATAAACTTCTGGCTCAACAAAAAACGGCTCTACAATCCAGAACATGGAACCCATGAAATAGGCACTGCCCGCCAGCCAGCCCAATCGAAACCCGCCCCATGCCGTTTGCGCACGCAGCAACAATCCAGCCAAAATAGGCAGACCCAGAACGACACCCACAGGTATAGAAAACGGCGCATGTCCCAGCGCCAATAACAGTCCAGCCACGACGGTTAAAAACCGTCCCAACCATTTGCGACGCGGCTTAGCCACTGACGGGATCCCGTGTTACGCGCAAACGTTTGATGCGGCGCGGATCGGCATCGACCACTTCAAATTCAACACCTGATGGATGGGGCACGATCTCTCCCTTCGCAGGCACACGGCCCGTCAGCATAAAGACCAAACCACCGAGCGTATCGACCTCTTCGTCGTCCGTATCGGCCAAAGCCCCCATGCCAAGCACCGCTTCAAACTCTGTCAGAGAGGCGCGGGACTGCGCCAAAAACACGCCGGGCTTTTCTTCAACCCACATAACATCCTCTTCGGTGTCATGTTCATCCACGATTTCACCCAGAACGGTTTCCACCAAATCCTCAATCGTCAGCAATCCATCAACACCGCCGTATTCATCAATGACCAAAGCCATGTGAATGCGATCTGCCTGCATCTTTTGCAGCAGCACACCAATGGTCATGCTGGGCGGCGCGTACAACAAGGGCCGCATCGTCTTTTTCATCGAAAACTTGGATTTCGATCCGTTAAACCCGTACTTCAGCGCCAAATCTTTCAAGTGAATAAAGCCAACGGGATTGTCCAACTGATCCTTAAAAACAGGCAGTCGGGAATAGCCACTTTCTTTGAACACCGCCACCAAATCGGTCAGGCTCGTGTCTTGCGATACCGATGTAATATCCGCACGCGGGATCGCCACGTCTTCCAAACGCATGGAATTTAGATTGCCCAAATCCCCCGTTGGCAGGTTTGATGCTTCCATCGTTTCAGGTGCTTCAATCGGTGCATTTGTTTTCGTGCCACCAAACAAGCGTTTCAGAAAACCTTCTGTTTGGTCAATCTCTTCGGGCTGCGCGCTATGCGCCGCTCCAGAAGATCCGTCAGTTGTGTCGCCCATGGCTCCAATCCGAAAAATGCGCTGAACCCCAGCGCGAGGCAAAAAAATACACCACCTTTAGGTGCGTTGCTAATATGGGTCTGCAATACCCAAAGTTTCAAGTAGCTTTGTCTCCAAACTCTCCATTCGTGCCGCATCTGCATCGGTTTCGTGATCAAATCCCAAAAGATGCAAACAGGAATGAATCAACAGATGGGTCAAATGATCCTCAAACGTAATCTGCCCAGCCTCGGCTTCGCGCAGGCAGGTGTCATAAGAAATCGCAATATCCCCAAGCTCCGCATCCATTGGATTGGATGCAACATCAGGGGGAGATGCAGGCGCGTCGCCCGAGTTTAAAGGGGCCAATTCATGGGCAGGCCAAGACAAAACGTTCGTCGGCGAAGGCTTGTCGCGAAACTCAGCATTCAATTCCGCAATCCGCGCATCATCGCAGGCCATCACGGACACTTCGAACCCCTTGCCACTGATCCCTTGGTCCGCAAACACCGCACCAAACGCGCGATTGCACAAAGGCGTCAGCTTCACAGCGGTCCAGCGATCATCTTCTATCAATACGTCAATGCTAGCAGGCATTACCCAGACTTCTGCGCATGTTTGTCATAGGCTTGAATGATCCGCGCCACCATCGGATGGCGCACCACGTCTTCGGCTTTAAATGTGGTCATTCCCACGCCTTTAACGCCCCGCAAAACGCGTTCGGCCTCGTTCAAACCACTTGGCACACCACGGGGGAGATCGCACTGGCTGGTGTCCCCTGTAATCGCCATTTGGCTGCCCTCGCCCATCCGCGTCAGGAACATTTTCATCTGCATGGTGGTCGCATTCTGCGCCTCGTCCAGCACGATAAACGCGTTGGATAGCGTGCGCCCCCGCATAAACGCCAGCGGCGCAATCTCGATCCGCTTTTCTTCGATCAGTTTGCCCACCTGTTTAGAGGGCAGAAAATCGTTCAACGCATCATACAAGGGCTGCATATACGGATCGACCTTGTCTTTCATGTCACCTGGCAAAAAACCCAAACGCTCCCCTGCTTCAACGGCAGGACGCGACAGCAAAATCCGATCCACATGACCTTCGATAAACATCGAAACGCCTGCCGCAACAGCAAGATATGTTTTCCCTGTGCCCGCAGGCCCAAGCCCAAAAACCAACTCATTCTTGAACAGGCTTTTGACGTATTCTTTTTGCGTATTTGTACGCGGTTCTACCGTTTTCTTACGAGTGCGGATTTCAATACCACCGCTTGGGAACATCTCTTTCTGTTCCCCGGCCGCGCGCGCTGCATCTTGTGCGGGTTTGCCCATGCGAATGGCCGCATCAATATCACCTGGCTCCACATCACGCCCCTGCTCCAAACGCAGGTACAGGCCTTGCAACGCTTCGGATGCACGCAGGCTGCCCTCTTCATCGCCCAGAATAGCAAGCTCGTTGCCACGGCGCACGATCTGCACGCCAAGAGCCGATTCGATATGGGTTAGGTTTTTGTCAAATGCGCCGCAAAGATCAATCAACAGGCGATTGTCGGGGAAATTAAGGCTGGTTTCGGGGGCCGTAGCCGTACCCGGTAGGGCGGATGTCGCCAATGAACGCTCCTGTGCGTTAAAGAAACTCTCTGAATCGATGGTGCAAAAACTGCTCCGATCCCGCAAGGGCGAATTGATCAATCGGCAGAGTTTTCAAACAAAAAGGCCGACGAAACCGTCGGCCTTTTGAATTCAGCGGTAGATCAGACTTAGATCGTGTCGCGCTTACCATCTTTAAAGTTACCAACAGCAGTGTTTGGTTGAGCGATGCCAGAACAAACAGGTTTACCGTATTTGTCCAAACGTGCAGAAAGATATCCTTCCGCACCATCATCGATGATCCAGTGATCACAGCCCCGTGGATCAACCCAGATCCCAGCCGTCAATTCACTGACAGAGTGGTTTTTGCCGAAACCACGGTCCACAGTTTTATTTGTTTTACCGTCAACACAGCCTGCAACAGCCAATGCAGCAGTCAAAAGTGTTATGCTACGTTTAAATGTCATTCTCTTACTCCTCAACGCACGCAAGTGATTTCAACGCGACGGTTTTTCTTCATGCCATGGGCAGTGCCGTTTGATGCCACTGGAACACGCTCACCGTACCAACGGACCTGCGCACGCTTGCCAGCTTGCTGTGCAACTTGTGCAACGGCTTTGGCGCGACGCTCTGACAAGCGCATGTTGTATGCATCAGACGCGCGGCTGTCGGTGTGACCATCAATGATAAACGCTGTTGCGTTTGCAGATGTGAAAAATTCCATCAGGCGCTTACGGCCCCAAGAACTGATTTGCCATTTGTCGGTTTTGAACAACTGGTCGCTGTTCATAACAGCACATGGGTTCCCACGACGACAAACTGGAATACCATCCCGTGTCACGTGCGGCGTCATGTAGCCTTCCAAGCCATCATCCATAACCCAGTGCTCACAGCCATCTGGATCAACCCAAACACCTGGAACATAACGCTCGCCGGTGGCTTGTGTGGATTTGCGCACAACAACGTCAGCTGACGCCATTGTTCCCGCAACTACAAGACACCCGACTGCAGCAGCAATCACTTTTACAGATCGGTTTAACACTGGAACTTCCCTTCACATCCAACTTTTTTCGAAGCCTAGGTCGCATTCTGTCGATGCGTCTCTCCTATAATCCTTTAAGGTTATCAAGATTCTACGGATTGTGAAGCCTAAAATGCCAGCCATTAAGGCGAGACTGCGAAACAATCTAAGGTAAAAGCAGGGAATTGGGTCGAGTTTGGACCAAATAGGACCGATTTCGCATCACTCGACCACTTCAGCCGCCAAAGAGTTACGCTCGGAATGCAAAATCTTGGCCTGCACGATTTTGCCGACCTGATCACGACCCGCATCCATGTGAACAGCGTGTAAAAACTCTGATTTACCAATCATTTGCCCGTCCATGCGCCCTGGCTTTTCCAGCAGCACTGGCAGGGTTTTCCCGATCATCGACTTTTGGAAATCCATTTGATGTTCGCTCAACAAAGATTGCAACCGAGCCAAGCGATCCGTCTTTTCGGCCTCATCCACATCTTGCCGCTCTGCCGCTGGGGTTCCAGGCCGTGGTGAATACTTAAACGAGTAGGCTTGGCCGTACCGCACGGTTTTGCATAACTCTAACGTGTCCTGAAAATCCGCTTCGGTCTCTCCAGGGAATCCGACAATAAAATCCCCAGACAGCGCAATATCGGGGCGCGCAGCACGGATACGCTCGATCAGCGCCAGATATTCCGCAGCCGTGTGTTTACGGTTCATCGCCTTCAGAATTTTGTCACTGCCCGCCTGAACAGGCAGATGCAGATAAGGCATCAATTTCTCACATTCACCATGCGCGGCAATCAAATCATCATCCATGTCATTTGGGTGGGACGTGGTAAATCGAATGCGCTTCAGCTCATCAATTTTGGAAAGCTCACGGATCAACTGGGCCAAACCCCACTCTTTGCCGCCCCGCTCCCCGTGATAGGCGTTCACATTCTGCCCCAGCAGATTGATCTCAACCACACCACGGCTTACCAAATCTTCTGCTTCTGCAATGATCTGATCCACTGGGCGCGACACTTCGGCCCCGCGCGTATACGGCACCACGCAGAAATGGCAGAATTTATCGCAACCTTCTTGCACCGTCAGAAACGCCGACGGCGCGCGGCGCGCTTTGGGGCCTCGTCCACCAACCTTTGGCAAATGTTCGAATTTGTCCTCAATCGGGAAATCCGTATCTACCAGCAGTTCACCAGAACCCACCTTGGCTTCCATTTCGGGCAAGCGGTGATACGCCTGCGGCCCCACCACCAAATCCACCATGGGCTGGCGCTTAATAATCTCTTCACCCTCGGCCTGCGCAACACAGCCCGCCACCCCGATTTTCAAATCTGGGTTCTTGTTTTTAAGCGGGCGATACTGCCCCAACTGAGAGTATATTTTTTCCGCCGCTTTTTCGCGAATGTGACAGGTGTTCAGCAGAATCATATCCGCATCATCAGGCGTGTCAGTCTCTTCATACCCTTGCTCACCAAGAGCCGAAACCATCCGCTCACTGTCATAGACATTCATCTGACAGCCATAGGTTTTTACAAACAATTTCTTGGGTTCAGATTTCGGGTCAGTCATGGGTCCATACCGCTAAAACGCGCAAAGCCTGCGTCACGCGCAGGCCTTACACAAATTCCACAAAAGGGGCAACGGCCCCCAATTGCTGCTTACCGATTACGTCCCAAGCCGCTGGCCTTAGCCAAAGCCTGACGCTTGATCGCGTAATTTGGTGCTACCATCGGGTAATCCGCGGGCAATCCCCATTTTGCGCGGTACTCTTCTGGCGACAGATCATATTTCGTTTTCAGATGTTTCTTTAACATCTTGAACGCTTTGCCATCTTCCAAGCAAATGATGTGATCTGGCGTGATGCTGTCTTCCACAGGCACTGCGGGTTTGTTGGCAAACCCAAAACCCGACCCCACTTGGCTCAGATCGCTCACTTTCGCGTGAACGGCATCAATCACACCCGAGATTTCATCAACCCCAACCTTATTCCCCTGAACATAGGCCGCAACAATACGTGACGTATACTCCATGATGTCCGAATCTGCTCGAATATTGTCCATTTTCATCTTTGTTCCCTACTCCAAAGCCGATGCGCAGGCCCATCGCCCTGTGCTTGTGTCATTCAATTAAGAAGCCATACCACCATTTCAAGCCTTACATTCCAAGAAAATGTCATTGAAACACTTTTGAATTACTCGTTTTGAACTTTTCGCAAATGCTCGGCTTGCGATTTTGCAGGGTTTGCAGCATTTTAACCAAAAAACGACCCCTTTGCGGTAACCCGCTGATCGGCACAAACTTGAGGCACCAATGGCACTTCCAACTTTGGACGTATTTCTAAAATCCCGCGCAGGCGACCTTCCCAAAGGGCCCATTGCGATTATTTTCGCGGAAGACGACGTTGGCCTAGGCTCTACGCTGCGCCATCACGCACGCATCGGATTTGACAACATCCTTTTGCTCGCTCGCGAAGACACGGAGCTGCCCGCTGATTGTGCCGATCTATGCCATCACATTCAAAACGACCCGTTCAACGACATTCCACTGCATGTGGCCGTGAATAAGGTAAACGATGTTTTTCCGGGCCGCTGGATTTATTACGGCTACAATGCCGAATATTTGCATTTCCCCTTCTGCGAAGACCGTTCCATCAAAGAACTGATCACCTTCATCACAGAAGAACGCCGCGCAACTGCGTTCACCCACGTCGTCGATCTATATGCCGCCGACTTAAGCGACAGCCCCTATGGCTACTCTCTTGAAAACGCACATCTGGATGCTTCTGGATATTACGCGCTAACACGGTGGAACGACGGTCAGGTCATGGATCGCCAACTGTCTATCTTTGGCGGCCTAAAATGGCGTTTCGAAGAACATCTGCCTTGGACCAAGCGCCGCATCGACCGCGTGTCTTTATTCGAAGCAAAAAAAGGGCTCGCCCTAAACGAACAGCAGTTGTTCAACGACGAAGAGTACAACACATATCAATGCCCATGGCACCACTCCGTCACCGTGGCCGTATGTTCCTTCCGCACCGCGAAATACCTGAAATCCAATCCAGGTAGCACCTTTGACGTGGACAGCTTTGCGTGGGCCAAGTCCGAAAAATTCCACTGGAACTCTCAACAACTGATGGATTTGGGCCTTATGGAACCAGGGCAGTGGTTCTAATTCTGGACCTCACCAAAAGGTATCGGTGCGCCTTCGAATAAAGGTTTAGGACCGTGTGTCGTCCGTCACACGAATAACCACATCAACACGGGAAACACGCGCGCCATTCGGGGCCTCTGGCTCTTTGGCAAAGGCAATCGCAGACTTTGGTGCATCTGTCAGCTCGCCCGTGGCTTCCCAATAATAATGCGGATGCTCATCCATACGTGTATCGAAGTACGAACGATGCCCATCAACGGTCACTTCGTTCATCAAACCCGCATCACAAAACGCACGCAGCGTGTTGTATACAGTCGCCAAAGACACCTGCGCACCCGTATCAGATGCAGACACAAACAGACTTTCGGCGGTCACATGGCGATTTCGACCGTCACCCACCAGTAGATCTGCAAGGGCCAAACGCTGTTTGGTCAAGCGCACATCGGCACTGTTCAGCCACTGCCGACCAAGGTCCGCTGATGCTGAATTTTCTGGGTTTCGCTGCATGTCCGACTCTAGATGTGTTACGATGGCGCAAATATGGCCTGAATGGCGCGTTTTTTCAAATGCAAAAGTACCGCAGCTAAGCAAACGCAGAAATCCCTATGGATTTTCTTAAGATTTGGTGCGCAACAAGCATGATTTCCCAACAAATTACGGCGGCCTTACCCCCGCCACAGTGTCTGAAAGCCCAATTTTTGACCGAAACCAACCACTTGCTTCGCTCTTGTCCACTTGCCAGCAGTAACGTCACAATGATAGTCACAAGAAAATTACAACACGCAGCAAGGATCAGGCCCATATGACAGACAGACCCACCAGCTTTGGATACGATGATCTCATCAAATGTGCTCAAGGCGAGATGTTTGGCCCCGGAAACGCACAGTTGCCGATGCCCCCTATGCTGATGATGGACCGTATCACCGAAATTTCCGCAGATGGCGGATCGGCTGGCAAAGGTCATGTTGTGGCGGAATTTGATATCAAACCAGACCTTTGGTTTTTTGACTGTCACTTCCCAGGCAACCCGATCATGCCTGGATGTCTTGGCCTTGATGGTCTGTGGCAACTGACAGGCTTCAATCTGGGCTGGCGTGGCATGGTTGGCCGCGGAATGGCGCTCGGTGTGGGCGAAGTTAAACTGACAGGTATGGTCAAACCCGATCGGAAGATGCTGACCTATCATGTGGACTTCACCCGCGTCATCGATCGCAAAATCAAAGTCGGCGTTGCAAACGGACAAGTCTTCGCGGACGGAGACCCAATCTACACCGTTACAGATATGAAAGTTGGCTTGTCAGACGCCTGACCCAACACAATTTTCAACAGAGGAGAGCGTTATGCGTCGCGTCGTCGTCACAGGTCTCGGAATCGTATCATCCATCGGCAATTCTGCCCAAGAGGTCACCGCCTCACTTAAATCTGGTAAATCAGGCATCGTCGCCGCGCCAGACTACGTGGAACATGGCTTTCGCAGCCAAATCCACGGCAAAGTGAACATTGACCCGTCCGAACATATCGACAAACGCACCCTACGCTTTATGGGACCGGGTTCCGCCTATGCCCATATCGCCATGCAACAGGCGATTGCCGATGCTGGGTTGGGTGAAGACCAAATCTCCAACATTCGCACGGGCCTGATTGCAGGCTCTGGGGGTCCCTCCACATCTGCGATGCTGACAGCACACCAAAC
>CAYWIR010000076.1:0-8834 GCA_964458375.1 uncultured Neptunicoccus sp. | reverse complement strand
AACCGCATTCCCCAGTTTGAAGCGATCAAATTGATCAACTCTTGGGCGGGGCATTATGCGTTCAACCTGCTCGATCAGAATGCGATTTTGGGGCGGCATTCAAAGGTGGACAACTTTGTCTTTGTGAATGGGTTTTCAGGCCATGGATTTCAACAATCCCCTGCCATGGGGCGCGGCATTGCAGAATTGATCGCCTATGGCGAATACCGCAGCCTCGACCTGTCGCCGTTTGATTACAAACGGATAGAGGACAATGAGGCCTTTGTGGAAAAGGCCGTGATCTAAAGGAGCCATCAGCTGTTTGGGGTGCTGTTGGCCCGTTAAGATTTGCAATCCGGTCCTTTCGTCCGCACCACTAAATTACACGCGTCTTAGGGTAAAGAAACGGGCCGCTTCCCGCGTGCTTCTTTGATCCCTCCGGAGAGGCACGCGCGTTCAGAGGGTTGAGAAACGGAAGCTGTGGAGCAGCAGCAAAAAAAAAGGTGCAAATCTTTGTTTTTCAAAAGTTATTGGGAGCAGGAAGCAGGGTGTTTGTGCGTTGGCCACATCCTTACAAAGCAAAAGAGGCGGGTCTTAACCCACCTCTTCTTTTATTGTGAAGCTCCTCATCTCTGGCCTTTTGATCCACTCTTTTAGAGTGGTGGCCGTGCATGAGGTGCCGTTAAAGGCCGCAGGCTGATTTAGTGAACAGTCTGCTCAACAAGAGGTTTGTTGTTGTTTTTGTGCCGTACGACAAGCTGACGACCTTTGCGACCCTTTGAAAGAGTGCGCGCGGACAACGCTTGATAGTCGATCGCTGTCAGCTCTGGGAAGATCGTGAAGACCTCTGTACGAGCTTCAGGTGACAGTGATTTGAGCGCTTCAGGGCCTGTGTACAGGCTTTCGGACTCCGCGCCATTCGCGAATACGATTTCATGTTGATCAAACAAGAAGTGGTAGTAAGTCACCTCATCCAAGTCATCGACAACATCAACACCATCCAAAAGCACGAGATGTTTCGCAGCCACCAATACCTCATGTTCGCCGAACATTTTGATAGCAATTTTGGAGCGCACGAGCATACGGTGTTGTGGCGATACGACCAAATCCGACTCTGGCAAGTTGTTTCCAAGCGCACCAGCTTGAATACGAATAGGGCGCAATTTTGGGTTGTCTGCCAGTTCCTGAGAAGAAATATGACGTGAACTGATCCACTTGATCGCTTTGTCGCCATGATCGGCTGTCTGCACCAAGTCGCCCTGCTTCAAGTCTTCTACTGGTTTTGCAGAACCGCCTTCCACAGAAATCATAGTTCCCTGTGCAAAACACACCAGTGTTATGCTATCGATTGTCCAGTTATCTCGAACAGTGGAGGGCGCATTCGAGTACTCTGACACAAGTTCGATGTCTGTAATCGTAAGACCGTCCAGATTGAAGGTGCTGGAGTTGGAGTTCGCGTATTCCTGAACAAAGACATCGCCGTTATCTGTTTGAAACACAGAAACGATTTTGTTCACATCAGTCGATACCTTTGTCACGGGGTCAAAAACCGTCACAACAGCGTTCATATAGACATGGTTGTCAATCGCGATACCACCAGTGGTGCCGTTATTGTAATCAGGCGGAGGCGTCCCGATTGGAGTGTTTGTCTCCACACCGATCCCATCACCGACAGAATTCCCGCCAACAACCGTATATTCCACACCCTCTTGGCCATTATCATATGCAGAGGATCCGAACTCATCCAAACCGATGAGAGTGTCTTCTGCCCGGTGATAGGCCGTCATCTCGACAAGTTGCATGTCGCTGTTGTCGTAGCTTCCGACTATTACGTCGAGATTGGGCTCTACGCCCGTATTACCAAGGTCCACATCGGTATACGCCCCAGTCGTCCCCGCAGGCGCGGCCAGATCAGCGAAATTCCCGATATATATTACATTAAACGTTGCACCAGTAGGCATACTCGTCTCCTAACTTTAATCCACATATTAACATCACCAACGATCATGTTGATGACAAACGCCATATAAGGTGATTTTTGAAAGGAGAACATTTTACACCTTTGGTTTTCAGGCGTAAAAATTCAGTTCTTTTCCAATGCCAGCATACACTTTGATGTACGCGCTCACTCGAATATGACACCGTATCTATTGAAGTTCGGGGGCAAATTCAAGACCTCGCAAGATTTTTTATTTTCCGAAATTTGCAGTGGCCGAAAAACCTCTATTTTCTGGGCATCTATTTGAACATGCTTCAGAAAAAGATGGACCACGTAAATTTCAAAACCACAGCGATCTTTGCGAGCGCAATTCGGCGTGAAGATTTTGAATTAGCGAAAAAGACCAAGTGAGTCGCGTGGGTTTGCCTCTGATAGCGGAACATCAACGGATATTACAATTTTAGAACGAAACGCGTGTTCCAACACCAATTAGGTGCTTCGAAAATGTTTCCAGATCATTGATTTTGTTTGGAGGCGAGTACGAGAATCGAACTCGTGTACACGGATTTGCAATCCGCTGCGTCACCACTCCGCCAACTCGCCAACCGATGGTGTGGTGTGGCTATAGCAATGCCAAATTGGGGTGGCAAGGGGAAGTTATTGGCCAAGTCCTAAGATCAGGTTGAAGACGACGAAGGGGATGATTGTGACTAGCGCAGCAAGAGCGATGATGATGCGGGGGATTAGGGTCTCAAACCGTTGCCACAAGACACCGAGCATCACACAGACCAACAGGATTTCTAGCACAGATACGATATTTCCGTGGTGATTGCTGTCCCAATAGCTGATGGGGCTTTCAAATTTCCACATTGTGACGGGCCAGAAATGGGCGCGGGCGTCATCGACGTGCAAAGGGAAATCACAAATAAGATGAATGAAAGCCGCCCCCGCCAAAGCGATCATCCATTTGTTTTTGAGCCAAAGTGCGCCACCCAAAAGAACCGCCCAAATGATAAAGGAGTTGTCGATGGCAAAAATCTGTTGCCAATAGTCCGTGAAGTATATGTCGCGGAAAATGATGTTTGTTGGCGTTTCGAGAACAAACTGGTGCCAAAAGAACATAAAATACAGTGAGAAATCTGGTATAAGCCCACCGAGCAGGGCGGCTGTCGTGACTTTTCGTTGCTCTGGCTTGGCAAAAAGAGCGGCGGCCATTATCAAATGGGTTGGTGTGTTCATAAAAGCGCGTTTCTGCTGGGTTTATGAGAGTATAGGGTGTGGGATGGCGAAGTCCATTATGATCCAAGGGGCTGGATCGAACGTAGGAAAATCAATGATTGTGGCTGGGTTGTGCCGTGCTTTTGTGCGTCGCGGCCTGCGCGTGCTGCCGTTCAAACCCCAAAACATGAGCAACAATGCCGCCGTAACAGGGGATGGTGGAGAGATTGGCCGCGCACAGGCGTTGCAGGCGCGGGCGTGCAATGTGCAGGCCCATACGGATATGAATCCAGTTTTGTTGAAGCCTGAAACAGAAACTGGCGCACAGGTGGTGGTGCATGGCAACCGCGTGGCCACGTTAAAGGCGCGGGAATATGGCAAGATGAAAGAAACGCTGATGCCCAAGGTGTTAGAGAGTTTTCATCGTCTGGCGGCCCATTGCGACATAATTCTGGTTGAAGGGGCAGGAAGCCCTGCCGAAGTGAACCTGCGGGCTGGGGACATCGCAAATATGGGGTTTGCGCGGGCGGCGAATGTGCCTGTTTTGCTGACAGGGGACATTGATCGCGGGGGCGTTTTGGCCCAACTGGTGGGCACCCATGTCCTGCTGGATGTAGAAGACGACGCACTGATCAAAGGGTTTTTGGTCAATAAGTTTCGCGGTGACGTTAGCCTGTTTGATGAAGGCTTGCAGGTCGCTGTAGAGCAAACGGGCTGGCACAGTTTGGGTGTTTTGCCATGGTTTGCGGATGCGGGGAAATTGCCTGCCGAAGACGCTGCTGATATCAAAGGGGGCGGAGATGGCGCGTTTAAGATCGCTGTTCCTAAGCTGTCGCGGATTGCCAATTTTGATGACTTGGACCCGCTAAAGCTGGAACCTGGTGTCAGTGTGGTCATGGTCGAAGCAGGGCAACGCATTCCTGCGGATGCGGATTTGGTGCTGATCCCTGGCAGTAAGTCGACCATTGGGGATTTGGCGTTTCTGCGTGAACAAGGCTGGGATGGTGATATTCACAGCCACGTCGAGCGGGGCAAACCCGTTCTGGGGATCTGTGGTGGGTATCAGATGCTTGGCACTGTGATCAAAGACCCAAATGGGATTGAAGGACCTGCTGGGCAGGTCATGGGGCTTGGCCTGTTGCAGGTGGAAACTGTTATGACGCCTAAGAAAACTTTGTCAGAGGTTTGGGGAAGTGATCTTACCACTGGGGCGGAGCTGGAAGGTTATGAAATCCACATAGGTGAGACACAGGGGCCTGATCGGCTGCGTCCGTGGCTAGAGATCGAAGGGGCCGAAGAGGGCGCAACGAGTGCCGATGGTTTGGTGCGCGGTTGTTATGTGCACGGGATTTTCAGCGCAGATGAGTTTCGACGCGGGTTCTTGGCTGCGCTTGGTGCGGAGACCAGCGACATTGTGTTTGATGATGTGATAGATGACACGCTGGATGCGTTGGCCGACCACATCGAAGCGCATTTGGATGTGGAATTGATTTGGTCGCTGGCGGCTGAAATTGAAGTGCCGCCAGCGGCTTAATCTTTATTCAAAGTCGCGGGATGCGAGTGCGCGGTGAATTTCGCGGCGCACCAGTTTGCGTACGTTTCGCGTGATACGGTCACCGAGTTCACCCTGCAATTCAGAGCGCACCATATCAGATACCATTTCGCGCAGTGTTTCTTCGTCTAGGAAGGTGTCGTTCTCAGTATAGTCCTGCGGCTCTTCGAAGAGGGCATGAGGCGCTGCGGCGGCAGGCTGTGGATCAGGTGAGGTCAGCGGCGGTTCGCGGTTCACAATTGTATCACGTGCAGGGTCAGCCGCTTCGATCACTGGCTCTTCGTGCGTGTCTGTTGTTTCTGGCTCATGGCCTTGCATGAAATCAGGGGCAGGGGGCACATCATCCAGATCCGCTTCGAACGGGCTGTCAGGGGCGCTTTGAGCCTCTTCTGCGATGTCTGCGTCTTCGATGGTGTTTTCTGCGCCGTCCATCACGTTTGTATCGGTGTCTGATCCAAACGACAGAGTATCCCGTGTCACGGGTTCTGGCGTGTCCTCTACGGCGTCTTCAACGGATGGAGCGGCGGACAGATTTGCCGTGACAGGCGGTTCGGAGCGGGCAAAATCCTTCATGGACAGGTGCAGCGCGGACATCATTTCGGAAGTCGCGTCACCGGCGGCCTCATCTGCGATGTCTTCGATGATTTCGGCATATTCTGCTGGCATATCATCGTCAAATTCTTCGGTGTCCTGCACTGCTACTTGCTTGGACACGTCCATATCTGAGTGGTCCACGGCTTCGGACATGACAAGCGATTCAATGTCGGCAATGCGTTGTTCCAATTCAGCGGCGGCTGTGGCTGGAACATCGGATTCTGGGATCCGCAAAGATGGGGTTAGAACAAGTTTGTCTGGCTCTACGGCGTTGCCGTGCTGCAACAAGTCTGTGTCAGAATTAGATGGTGTTTCGTCGGTTGTTTCTGTGTCGGAAGCTGTTCTCGCTTCTTCGGACACCAACCTACGAATGGATGAAAGAACGTCTTCGACGTCCATTTTTCTGCCTGTTTCGGACATTTGCCCACTCCTTTTGCCTCGGAGCAGACATTACTAAGAATCGCAGATTCGGGCAACTGCTGTGTAAAATCAGTCGCCTTTTCTTTTTTTCAGCTTCTCAAACAACTTGATGCGTTGCTCCCCCAAATTGCCGATTTGTTTCTTTGTTACGGCACGGGTGTTTACGTCTGGATTGTAGATCGGAACGCCCAAATTCAGGTGCTGTGCGGTCAGCAAACCCATTTCAGAGAGCACCTGATATTGCGCCACATATTGATCGCGAATGGCATTCACGAGATTGGAGCGTGCGATCAGCAATTCTTGTTCTGCATCAAGAGCGTCTAGCGTGGTGCGGGCGCCGAGTTTGGCTTCTTCGCGAACACCTTCAAAGGCAACCTGAGCGGCGCGGACCTGTTCGCGGTTCGATTTAATCGACGCGCTGGCAGTTTTCCAAATGGCCCAAGCATCGCGCAGGCCTTGGCGGGTTTGATAGCCAGATTGTTGCACGTTTGCCAAAGACTGCTGATAGAGCGCCACATCGCGGCGACGATTGCTGTCGAGGCGACCACCTTGGTAGATGTTCAGGGTCCCTGTGATGGAAGCTGTGACCTGATCGGTGGTCAATTCATCTCTGCCAAGACGGGAACCAAAGGTATAGCCGACCTGCCCATCAATCTGCGGGCTGCGGTTGCGGAATGTTGATTCGGCCGTCAGCTCTGCCGCTTTGGCGTTGAATTGCGCCTGCATCACGCGGGGGTGCTTTTTGATTGCCACGGCTTCGGCTTTGGCAACTGTGCTTGGCAGTTTTGGCGCCGCTGGTGGATTGCGCAAGTTGCGTGGGGGCACCCCGACAACTGCCGTGTAAGAGTTTTCAGAGCGGGCAAGGTTGCCACGGTTTGATTCAAGCTGTGATAGGGCCGCTGCAAGCCGTGCTTCGGCCTGTGCAACATCTGTGCGGGTGACTTCGCCAACTTCGAAACGGTCATTGGCGGCACGGACCTGTTCGCGCAGAACGCGGACGTTGTTTTGGGCCAAGCGCACAAATTGTTGGTCGCGGCGCACGTTCATAAAGGCCGTTACAGTGGACAGCAGAACGTTTTGTTCGATCTGCAACAGAGCCTGACGGGCGGCCAGTACACCCATACGGGCGGCGGCGATGTTGATCTTATCCCGCTTGCCATCAAAAATCTGGATGGTCAGCGTGGTGTTGTGGGACCAAGTGGTTGCTGGATCACGCCCACGGATAAAGGGGTTAGAGGGGTTGCGCGGTGTGTTTAAATCCACGGTGCGCTGTGCCTGCAACGTTTGGGTCAACGTGGGCAGCAGTGCTGCACGGGCCGAAATGACGTTTTCGTCCGAGGCCCGCAAACCCGCCTGTTGTGCGATGATCTGTGGGTTGGTTTGATAGGCGAGCACCAGTGCGTCTGCCAATGTTGTTGCGCTTGAAGGCAGAGCGGCCACAGCAAATGCCAGTGCCAAACCTGCGGTTTTCAATTTCATCAACATTCGCAATCCCCATCTAAATCGTTACACATCACTGTGCAGCAGCGTGGTTAGCCAAAGGTAAATTCGGCTTCCTTTTCAAATCCTGGCAGAGTTGGTGCCGCAGCAGAAAATGCGTTGCGCCAGTCAATTCCAGTGTCTCTTTTGTAACCGATTTTGCAATGGCCCATGCCCTCAGACTGTCGGATCGCAACGATGCGGCCACCGACCTTGAGCTGATCCAAAATCGCGTCTGGAATGGTTTGCGCGGCGCCTTGCAGAACGATCACGCAGTAGGGCCCATGTTTTGGTGCGCCTTCGGCCAGATCAGCGTGCACAACCATGGCGTTGTCCGCCCCATGCGCTGCCAACAATTCGCTGGCTTCGTTTGCTTGTGCTTCATCCGCTTCAACACCGACAACTGCTTCGGCCATTCTGGCCATCACGGCAGATGAATATCCAAAGCCACAGCCCAGATCGAGCACCAGTTCATTTGGTTGAATGTTCACCGCATCAAGCATTTTTGCAAAAGTCCGAGCGTCCAGCAGCACGCGGGAACGGCCGAGCGCAATATGTTCGCCCATATAGGCCACAGAGCGTTTGGCAGGTGGCACGAATTCTTCGCGCGGCACCGTCAGCAGTGCGTCAATAATCGGGTATTTGGTTACGTCCGAGGGGCGAACCTGACAATCAACCATTGTCGTGCGGGCAGCGGTAAAATCCGTCATATCGGGACCTTCATAGTCTTAAGTGAGCAGTTGGTACTTTGTACTGCCACAATGGGGGCGGGGCTGCAACGGGATTGGGTGCAATTCTGTTCGCTTTCGCTGGCTTATACGGTGGGCTGTGTCGATTCCGTCGCGGGCTGGGACAATGACGTGGCGCGGCCCGTGCTGGAGTGCATGTATTCAAAGGGTTTGCGCCCCCGTTCGCGCGGTTTGCGCAAAAGGAAGAACCTACCGATTCCCGCGCGTGATCCCATCGCGGGTGCGTTCGCATCTGTGGGGAACCGGCTTTGCCAGCCCTCTGGCAAGCGGAGACCATGCTTTTGTGCGTTTTCCCCCATCCAGATCAGCGGAATATTGGAGAGTTTCCGCGCCTGTGGGTATTTCCAGACATGCCCCCCGATATCGGAATGCGCCCCTTTAAACCAAACCTGTTCTAAATGCCCTTTCCACCCTGGCTCCACGTCCCAGATGACGGGGCGATAGGCGGTGCGGTCCTCATCAAGGGCAAGCGCGTGATAGCCTGATTGAACAGGATCAGAAATATTGGTGGAGTGAAATTCCGTCGCCATGGGGGCCAGATAGGTCAGGATCGGATAGGGCAGGCCAAGCGCTTTGACGGTATCAAACACGCCGATCATTTCGATCTTTGTGCTGTCATGACAGTGGATGGAGCGGAACGTGCTGCACGCGGCGGGGCTGGCTTGGGATTCGTAAAGGCGAAAGGCGAACTGCAACTTGTCTTGGGTGGTGTTTTGACTGCGCAGCAGGCCCACCGTTCCGATCATGCCCGAAATGGACCGCACGGCATATGCCCCGCGTGAAAAGCCAAACAGGTAGATTTTGTCCCCCGCGTTATACTGTTCCGCCAGATGGGCGTAGCCATCAAAAATCGCCTGATTGATCCCCCAGCCAGAAGCAATCGTGACCCAGTCCCATAGGCCAT
>CAYWIR010000075.1:0-8880 GCA_964458375.1 uncultured Neptunicoccus sp. | reverse complement strand
GCTTCATCTGCCATGCCCCAACTGTAGCCAGCCCCTTTGGCGGCTTTGCGACCGGTGGCTGTGACTTCACTGAGCGAGGGGATCATGAGGGCAACTGCGGAAAGAACCAATCATCCGCTGCACTGGCAAGGTCGTTGGGGTATGGTGCGCCTGCAAACATGTTAATGCGCACCCATCTGTCTGAACGTGGATCAAAATGTTTTGCGCCAAAGAACGACAGTTTAAAGCGCAGCATGTCGATGGGCAGCATCGTTGCGCAAATGGTGTTGTCGCGGATTTCAGCGTAGGGGTATTTTGCTGCGATCTGAACCCGCCGCGCCGCGTGGCGGTGTTCTGGATGGGAAAGCAAAACCTCGGCGAGTGTTGCGTCTTTGTCTTTTCTTTCAAGGCATTGGGCAAAGCGAAATACATCGCGCAAAGGGCTGAGTGGTTGTTCGTAGTCCGCGATGTCATCTTCTTCAAAGCGTTCGCCAAGGCGGGGTTCTAGCTTTTCTTCGGAGACATACCAGACGCGGGCGTTGTGGGTTTCAGCGTCCCAATTCAACGTGTCGGCCCAGCCGTAAATCTGTTCAATCTGGGACAGAATATCGCCAACACGGGTGTCGCCTTTGATGCGGAAATCGAGCGATTCATCCGCGGACATGCAATCGGACAGTTCATCGACAAATTCTGGGTGGCATTCGATCAGCAAAGAGACGACCAATTCGCAGCCTTCTTCGGTGAGTGTGTCTTCGGCCCAGCAATAAATGGCATCCCAAGAGACGATGGGGCCAGCGGACAGGAAACCGTCTAGGGCGTCGAGATCAGCGCGCAAGTTGCGCAGTTTTTCGATTTGCAGCGGGTGTTCGGAGTGCCACAACTGCCAGTTTAGGTCGGCGCGGTGCACAAGGTCAGCAAAGCGGGATTGATCGGTGGCGCTGAAGGACGACAAGGTGCGGACGCGAGACAGGGCTTCCTCTTTGCTGGCAACCCAGTTGTTGAGCAGTATGGGGTGGTTCAGCAGGAAAGGGGCCATGCCGAGCCCTGTGGAATTGCCAATGCCGAACTGTCTGCGCATTTCTGGATCAAGCGGGACGGCTGTGTCACCGCCTTTGGCGCGGGCCATGTGTTCCACAAGGTCCATCACGAAGGTGCGGGTGAGGTAAACCGACAGCATTTCTGATTGGAAAGGGGCGGTGAATTCTGGGCGATCTGCGATGTCTTGGCGGTCTGCTGCGCCGAATTTCCCTGAGCCATAAACGGCAGTTGTGCGCATGAGGTAGCCAACATCTGCCACCTGCTGTGCATCAGGCTGCTGACCAGCCGCAAGGCGATCCACAACATGGGCCCAAAGCCGTACAGAGCGGTTGGCGCGGCTTAGTGACAGTTCTGATTGCGAAATGCGGCCTGCTTCTTGATAGGGTACGTTTTGTGACAGTCTATCCACATCTGCCGCTGTTGGGATGCCATCAAATAGCGTAAATGTGCAATCCCATGCTTCTGCAATGACGCGATCAGAACGCAGTTCGGCAGGCAAATCATGGGCAAAGGCCACAAGAGAATAGGCGCGGGTCGGTGTGTGTGCGGTATAGACCGCATGACCTACACCGTTGCTGTCGATGGTAAATTCCGTGGCTTTAATGCGCCAGTTTTCCCGCTGCATACGGCGCATCAGAATCCGCATAAAGGACAAGCGGTGGGCGTGGGCCGATCCCATGCGCGACAGTTTCATAACTTGTGACGCGGGGCGAAGTGGGACTTTGTTTACTTGTGTCTCTTCCATCAGCGCCCTCCAAAGTTCTCGCAGAAAAAGCGGTGCCAATTGTCGCCCATGATGCCGTCGATTTCGCTCGCGTTCATACCTGTGGCGGCCAGCCCGTCGCGGATATTGCCAAAGTCGCGGTTGTCGTTGAACCAGCTCGGCATAGGCGGAAATCCTGCATTGTCTTTGGTGCCTTCACCGTAGTCGATTTCTTTGGACCAGCGGCCCACGCGCATCCATTCGACCACGCTGTCGGGCTGGTCTTGGCAGAGATCAGAGCCAAGACCGATAGACCCCATGCCATACTTTTCCCCTGTGCGGGCGATCATTTCGCAAAACTCGGTCAACGTGCAATCGCCCTTGCCCTTCAAATGGTGTGGATACATGGAAAACCCGAGCATTCCGCCGTTTTCAGTGACCGCGCGGATGACCTCTTCGCGTTTGTTGCGCAGGGCGGGCTGCCATTCGTGCGGGTTTGCGTGGGACACGACAATGGGGCGTTCGGAAATATCGGCGGCCTCAATCGTAGAGCGATCTGCCGAATGGGACATATCGACGACCATGCCAACGCGGTTCATTTCCTTGATCACCTGTTTGCCCATGCGCGTGATGCCAGGGTCTTCGGCTTCATAACAGCCAGTGGCGAGCAGGGATTGGTTGTTGTAGGTCAATTGCATGAAGCGTGCACCAAGGGTGTGCAGGATTTGCACAAGGTCGATGTCGTCTTCGATCGGGGCAGGGTTTTGAAACCCGAAAAAGATCGCCGTGCGGCCTGTTTCGCGGGCCAAATCCACGTCTGAACCCCACAGACCGTGAAAGATCAAATCGGGAAATTGTTGGAACCAGCGGTTCCATTGTTCCATGTTCAACACGGTTTCACGGAAGTTTTCGTGATAGGAAATTGTTACGTGAACCGCATCGACACCGCCTTCGCGCATTTGGCGAAAGATTTTTTCGGACCAGTTGGCGTATTGTAAACCGTCGATCAAGAAGGGCATGGCAAGCTCCGCAAAGTGTTGGGACAGCTTTGTCGAACTCCGCCTGATCTGTAAATATTCTTATGGGGCGGTATGGGCGTCTACGACCCGTTGTAAGATGGGTGCATAGTGCCAAAAATCGGGTGTTGCGACCGTTGGGTCTTTGCCCAAATCATCCCAAATCCGCACACGTAAGATATTGTCTAGATTGGGGTTTTTCGCAAATTCAGCCACTTCGGCATCGTCCATTGGGCCGCCTTGCAGGTTCAGGGTGTGAACGCTGGCATCCGACAGTTTGTTAAAATATTCACCATCGGTTGAACACAAATACCGTTTCGCAGCAACGTGGTGGCGCACGCAGTCTGTGACGATGGTTGGGAAGAAGGGTTCGAGCACCGCCGCCCCCGCCTCGTCATGGTGGTTGTCGATACCCTGAGCGAGCGCGTCTTCAGGAAATTCGTTGGTATAATGGCCGATATCATGCAGCAGCGCAGCGGCGATGATCGCATCGCCTGCGCTGGCTTGTTCGGCCAGTTGCGCGCCTTGTAGCATGTGTTCTGACATGGTGACGTCTTCGCCGAGATAGCTTTCGGCCCCCCGTCGATCAAAAATATCCCCAAGGAAATCGACAATTGTTGCAGGCGATAAGGCGGTCACATCTGGGCGGCTCATTCTGCGGCCTCCAAACGGCGTTCCATGGCTGCAAGTGTGGAGAGAAGCCCGTCTTTGTCGGCGTAACACCCCTGCAACCAGCGTGATCCTGCGCCAGAATAGCCTTTGCGGGCATGCATGACGCGGGTGTTATCGACGATAAAGCTCTCTCCGGGGTTCAGTTTGAAACTGACAGCCATATCAGGGTCGTCGATGATATCGGCAAATTGGCGATAAGCAGTGTAATAGGCCGCCATTTTTTCAAAAGGCACGTCCACAATTGGCGCGGCGGAGCGGTTGTTAAAACGCACGCCTGACAGTTGGCCATCTGGGGACAGTTCGATCATCGGACAGCGTGATTGCAGGCAAACGCCGTCTTCGCCAGCGTATTCGAACCGCGCTGGGTAGCCCGTGAGAAGATCAAATCCAGTGGGGTTCAAGGTGCGCAGCCGCACGGCCGCGCGAAACCCATCCACAACCATAGAGTCACCGCCCTTGGCCGAGTTGTCGAGGCAGTAGAGGATTTGCAAGGTTGGCACAGGGTCGCGGTAAGGGTTGTCCGTGTGGGCCTGCAAGCCAAGGCCCGTGTAGGCGAGGTTGGTTGGGTTTACTTCGGTGCGGACTTCGAACCATTTGCCGTAGTTGGTTTCGCGGACAAACCCAAACAGCTTCGCCACGTCGAGCAATGCGCCGCTTTCGATTGGGCCACCTGTTAGTTTGGCAAAGCCATAGCGGCGCACATCATAAAGCCAGCTTTGCAACGCTGCGCCCCCTTTGGACACATCGGGCAAATGGCCGATTGGAACCTGCGTTTGCAAGGCAATATCCCATGTTTCTGCGTGGTCGGGCAGGGAGAAGCCTTCGGATTTGGCCCGATCATAGGCGTTTTGGGACAGCCATTCGGTGGGGAAGGTGACTGTTTTGCCTTCAGGGGCGAATGTGACCTCGATCCCTGTTTCCGTCACAGAGGCGAGAGTGATGCGCACGTCTGGGGGAATATCGCTGAGTGTAATCAGCCGCTGACCGTTGCCTGTGCTGCGGGTGTCAGGATCAAGCGCGTTGTCGCGCAGCCATATGGCGTGAAAGCGGTGCTGTGTTCCATCGCCGTAGCCGATGGTTATAAAGTCGCCTGTTGCCGAAACTGTAACTGTGTCAATCATGGTGTTTTTCTGTGTGCTCATGCCCAAATGGTATCGCAGCGCAGAGGTGCTTCAGGTCTGTCGCCGACATCCTACTGTGCCCAATACCGACATTTTAGCAGGGTTTGGGCACAGTTTTATGACAGTTGGGGGTGTTTGATTATTCGGTATACATTTGTATACAAAACCCTTTCCACCGCCGAAAACATCGGGTAGAGAGGGCGCAAATCTGATTCCGACCTGCCTGAACTTGACAGGCCGCGCCGCGCCGATCATGTGTCGCGGAGCATCGCAGCAACCCAATCGAGAGGACCAAACATGGCCGACCAAACACAGCCCGATATCGTATACACCAAAGTAGATGAAGCCCCAGAACTGGCGAGCGCATCTTTGCTGCCGATCATTCAGCGCTTCGCTGCTGCGGCAGGTGTCAGCGTTGGCACAAAGGACATCTCACTTGCGGGCCGTATTTTGGCAACGTTCCCTGACCATCTGGCAGAAGACCAGCGGATCGCAGATGATCTGGCAGAGCTTGGGGCCTTGGTGAAAACATCGGGCGCGAATGTGATCAAGCTGCCCAACATTTCAGCGTCGGTTCCACAATTGGTGGCCGCGGTAGAAGAGCTGCAAGCCAAAGGGTTTGCCTTGCCAGATTATCCCGAAACTCCAGAAACAGACGCGGAAAAAGAAATCCGTGCGCGGTACGACACGATCAAAGGGTCCGCTGTGAACCCTGTGTTGCGCGAAGGCAATTCGGATCGTCGTGCGGCCACTGCCGTTAAGAAATTCGCACAAAACAACCCGCACCGCATGGGCGATTGGTCAAGCGACAGCAAAACACGGGTTGCCTCCATGGATGGCAATGATTTCTTCTCAAATGAGAAATCAGCGACGCTGGCAGGTGAAGCAACTGCGAAGATCGTTCTGGAAACTGCCTCTGGTGAAACCGTTTTGAAGGAGGCTGTGTCCTATCCTGCGGGAACAGTTGTGGATGCCACATACATGAGCGCATCTGCGCTTGGGTCGTTCCTGACCGCCGAGATTGAAAAGACAAAGGCCGAAGGTGTGCTGTTTTCCCTGCACATGAAGGCGACCATGATGAAAGTGTCAGACCCGATTATTTTTGGTCACGCGGTAAAGGCTTGGCTTGCGCCTGTGTTTGAACAGTTCGGCGATAAAATGGCCGATCTGGGTGTGAACCCGAACCAAGGGCTGGGGACGCTTTTGGAAAAAGTCGAAGGTGACGCAGAGATTATGGCGGCGATTGACGCGGTAACGGCGGAACGCCCACCGATGTACATGGTAAATTCCGACAAAGGCATCACCAACCTGCATGTGCCATCTGACGTGATTATTGATGCGTCCATGCCTGCGTTGATCCGCAATGGCGGCAAGGGTTGGGGCCCATCTGGCGAAGAAGCAGACACGGTTTGTGTGATCCCAGATAACTCCTACGCCCCGATCTATGATGAGGCGGTTGCCTTCTTCAAAGCGAACGGCAAGCTGAACCCAGCAACTGCTGGTACGGTGCAAAACCTTGGTTTGATGGCGCAAAAAGCAGAAGAATACGGCTCCCACCCAACCACGTTTGAAGTTGCAGAGGCCGGGACCGTCAAGATGGTCCTGCAAGACGGCACAGTGCTGCATGAGGCAGCGGTCGAAGCGGGTGACATTTGGCGCTCTGCCTCCACACGCAAGGCCCCGATTGAAGATTGGGTCAACTTGGCCATTGAACGTCAGCGTTTGACTGGCTTCCGTTCCATCTTCTGGCTCGACGAAAACCGCGCCCACGATGCAGAGCTGATTGCCTATGTGAAGCCGATTTTGGAAGCCAAAGGCGTTGCGGACAAGTTCGAGATTATGAACCCCAAAGACGCCACACGCGCATCGCTTGAAACGATCACAAAGGGTGAAAACACCATTGCGATCACAGGCAACGTGTTGCGGGATTATCTGACTGACCTGTTCCCGATTTTGGAATTGGCCACATCTGCCAAGATGCTGTCGATTGTGAAATTGATGCAAGGCGGTGGGCTGTTTGAAACGGGCGCAGGTGGCTCTGCACCCAAGCACGTTCAGCAGTTGAACGAGGAAAACCACCTGCGTTGGGACAGCCTTGGTGAGTTCTGTGCGCTGGGCGAGAGTTTCAAGTTCTTGGCTGAGACCAAAGGCAACGCGAAAGCGGGTGTTCTGGGCGATGCCGTAGAAGAGGCCACACAAGGCATTCTCGACAATGATCGTTCTCCGAGCCGTAAAGTGGGCGAGCCTGACAACCGCGACAGCCACTATTGGTTCGCGCGCTATTGGGCCGAGGCTTTGGCTGCGCAAACGGATGATGCAGACCTGGCCGCAGAATTTGCGCCCATCGCCAAAGACCTGTCCGACAACGAAGCCGCGATTGTGGCCGAATTGGCAGCAGCGCAAGGCAACGCAGCGGACACAGGTGGATACTTCCACGCGGATCCAGCCAAGCGGGATGCGGTGATGCGCCCAAGTGCAACGCTGAACGGCATCATTGGCTAAACCGTTGATGCAGCAAGATTTTGAAGGGCGATCCATCGGGTCGCCCTTTTTCTTTTGATATGTCCGAGTGGAACGACACACGGCAATAGGGTTGACCGCGCCTTAAGGTTTGAGGTCTAAAGACCAAAAAACGAAAGGGCACGAGCAGTGATCAAACTTACCTTAGAAAACGGCAAAACCATCATGGTGGGCGTTGCCAACCTGCAAGCGGTGATTACAGGGGCAACGGGTGCGGGATCGCTCTTGGTGCTGGGCGGCGGTATTCTTTATGATGTACGCGAAGGGCCAGAAGAGATCGGCAAAATGTGCGACGAGGTTCTAAGCCGTTAATCCTATGCTCTTGGTAGGGTGGTGCCTGGGTCATAGAGGCAAGGGCCGTCTATGATCTGCGCGGGGTAGGGAACACCGATGACCTCGACGCTAAAGTCACCCGTTAAATCGGGGTCAACAAAGGCCATAGCAATGTTCTTGCCAACGCGGTGCCCCCAATCGGCGGACGCGATGGTGCCGACAACTTTGCCGTCTTTCACAACGCTGGCCCCTGGATGGGCTGGCGCATGGGTGCAATCAATCGTCATGGTGACGAACTTTTGGCGTGGACCATTTGCTTGCATCTTTTCCAACGCAGCTTTGCCGACAAAGTCCTTGTCCATTTTCACAAAGCGGGACAAATCAGATTCAAACGGATTAAATTCTGTAATCAGGTCCGATTTCCAGTGGCGATAGCCTTTTTCAAGGCGCATGGATTCCACCGCGCGGGCGCCAAACAGGTGGATGCCGTGGGGTTTACCCGCCGCCTGAAGCGCGAGGTATGCCGCATAAAGCTGGTTGTTTGGCACATGGATTTCATAGGCCAATTCACCTGAAAAGCTCACCGCCATCACCACAGCAGGGGCGATGCCGATAAACGCTTCGCGCACGGACAGCCATGGGAATGCGTCTTTTGACCAGTCGCCACGAGAGGCCGCGGCCAGCACGTCACGGGATTTTGGCCCTGCCAGCAGAAGGATGGTGTGATCGTTGGTCAGGCTTTGCACCTGCACGTCTTCATCTGCGCCGATGTTCTGGGTCAGCCAATCCATATCGTGATATTCGGATGCAGCTGCCGAGCCGTACCAGATGCGCCCATCGGGTAGATTGGCGATTGTGGCCTCTCCTTTGATATTGCCGTGGTGGTTCAGCAGGTAGCCAAGACCCACGCGGCCCGATTTTTGGGTGATAAAGCCGCAAAACATGCGATCAATAAAGCCGCGCACATCTTTACCCGAGAGGGCGAAGCGGTTGAAACCGTTGACTTCTGTTAGACCAACACCGTTTTGAACGGCGGCCACATCACGGGCCACCACATCAAAGGCTTCGTTGAAATAAAAGCCGTGTGTTTCGTGAAAATCCGCGCTGGGCTTAATGTAATCGAGCCGTTCCCAGCCGTTTACCACGGTAAATTCCGCCCCTTCTGCCGCCAATATCGGAGTGATCGGCGTGGTTTTCGCAGGGCGACCTGCAGGGCGATGTTCATGCGGGAAATGGAAGCGAAATTCGTTCTGGTAATCCTCGATCGCCTTTAGCGCGGTCAGTTCCACATTTGCGTGGCCCGTGAAACGGCGCGGGTCAATGCACCATGTGTCGTATTGCGCTTCGCCGTGCACGATCTGTTGGGCCAGCAGCCAGCCATGGCCGCCGCCTTCGCCAACCCCAGCGCGCAGGCCGATGATGCAGAATGCGTTGCGTTTGCCAGGGATTGGACCCACCAGAGGAGCCCCGTCGATTGTATAAGTGATAGGGCCGTTTACCACGGTATGAATGCCCGCCTCCATCAGCGCAGGCATCCGTGCAAAAGCCCCTTCCAGAA
>CAYWIR010000074.1:0-8895 GCA_964458375.1 uncultured Neptunicoccus sp. | reverse complement strand
AACACCAAAATCAATACCCCTCAACCACCAGGAAACTTTTTTTCTTAGGGGTTAAAGATTTTCCTAGCCAGACCGCGATTGTCGTGGTTCTCTCTGGCTAACGCCGCGTAAATCAAGGACGGCGTACGTAAAATTGTAGTCGAAAAGGGAGCCGACCGTGGAAGAACAATTAGCTGAACTTGTGGCCAAAGTGGCCGAGTTGGAAGCGAAAGGTAATATGACGAACACGATGTTCGCAGAAACATATTATTACCTGACGATTCCATTAATGATCATTATTCATGCAGGCTTTTTAGCCTATGAAATGGGCGCTTCGCGCGCCAAGAATGCGCTGTCGTCAGGTGTGAAGAACATCCTCGCCTTTGCATTTGTCATTCCAGCCTTCTACTTCTTTGGCTGGTGGGTGTACTGGGGTTTCCCAACGGGCTTCAGCCTATCGGCAGGTCCAAATGGAATTTCTGGCGCTGAATATGCCAATAGCATTGCAACCGCTTGGGGTGCTGGTGCCGAATTTATGGGTCCAAACCTTCAAGACCAAATCGATGGTGTGTTCTGGGGTGCGTTTACGTTGTTTGCAGCGACAACCGCTTCGATCATGTCGGGTGCCGTTATTGAGCGCATTCAAACCGTTGGGTTTGTGATCCTTGCAATTATCCTTGGCGGGTTCTCTTGGACGCTTGCTGCGGCTTGGGGCTGGCACGCTGATGGTTGGTTGGTTCAAAACTGGGGTGTGCATGACTTTGGTGCCGCTGGTTTGGTCCACGCCGTTGCAGCCTTCTTTGCTTTGGGCGTTCTTATCAACCTTGGGCCACGCATTGGTAAATTCAATGAAGATGGCACAGCCAATGACATTCCAGGTCACAACATGCCGTTCACAGTAACAGGCTTGATGCTGATCATCGTGGGTTTCTGGGGTTTCTTGATGGCCTGTTTGGTTGTCGGTGGCGAAGCATGGTCATGGGGTTCAAACTTCACAACCATTTACGGGACACCAACAAACCTAGGTGCTTTGTCCTTCAACATCCTGATGGGTATTGCTGGCGGTATCATCGGCGCTTGGGTTGCGACACGTGATCCGTTCTGGATGATGTCTGGTGCGCTTGCTGGGATTATCTCGGTGGCGTCTGGTCTGGATATCTACTGGCCGTCGCTGACGCTTATCATCGCATTTGGTGCTGGTATGATCTTGAAGCCAGCTGCGGGCATTTTGGAGAAATTCAAAATTGATGATGCGGTTGGTGCTGTGACAGTTCACGGGACAATTGGTATTTACGGCATGTTGGCGCTTGGCATCTTTGCCTCTGGCTATCCTGCGTTGTCTGGTGATGCTGGTGTTCCAACCGTGAGCTTCATTGGTCAGCTGGTTGGGGCAATCGTGTTCATCCTAATTGGTTTGATCACAGGGTACGTTGCATCCTTGGTCCTCAAGGCAGTTGGAATGCTACGCGTCCCAGCAGCGGCCGAAGAAGCTGGCTTAGACACAGTCAAAGTACCAGCTCAAGCTTATCCAGAAGGCATCGCGGCGTCCGCGCCTGCCTCCAACTAATCTAAAGGAGACTGAATTATGGGATTTCCATATGATGAAGCAACTTGGAATGCAGCGGAAGGAGCCATCTTCATGGGCTTTGGAGGCGCAATGCCAGGCCTGTTTTCTGCGATTGCGATTGTGATTTTGATTGCAGCACTTGCCATGGGCCAAGCAGCTGAAGCCAAAAAATACAAGAACCACAAGTAATCAAAACAACTTCCTAAAAGGGCCGTCCATTGGGCGGCCCTTTTTTCATGCCCCGCAAAGAAAAAATATTGCCTGTCAGGAAAAAAATTTGCTTCTCATTCTTGCTTTTTGAATTGGGCTGGGGCTGAATACGATTAACAAAGACTCACAACAAACAGGGAAACATCATGGCTATTATCTGGAGACACTCCGCACTGGCACATCGTCACGCCGAAATCGGCGGCGAGTTGGAAGACTGGAATGGCATGGGGACAGCATGGTTCTATGATCACACGCCAGAGCGTGCGAAAGCAGACTATGAGGCCATTCGAACCAAAGCGGGTTTGATGGATGTGTCTGGTCTGAAAAAAGTTCACCTTGTTGGGCCAGATGCGGCTTATGTTATCGACCGCGTAACAACGCGCAACGTGGAAAAGATCGGCGTTGGGCGTTCGAGCTACGCGTCTATCCTGAATTCTGATGGCAAGTTCATTGATGACTGCATCATTTACCACCTTGCAGTGAATACTTGGATGGTTGTCCACGGCACAGGGACAGGGATGGAACAGCTGACATCTGTTGCTGCGGCAAAGAATGTTTCTGTTCTGATGGACGACGATCTGCATGACATGTCATTGCAAGGGCCGTTGGCAGTGGATTTCCTGTCGGACCATATTCCAGGCATTCGTGATCTGGCTTATTTCGGTATCATCCACACGAAACTCTTTGGCAAAAACGTCATGATCTCGCGCACGGGGTACACGGGTGAACGGGGCTATGAGATTTTCGTAGGTGCGAAAGATGCGGTACATGTTTGGGACAACATCTTAGCTGAGGGCAAAGGCATTGGCATCCGTCCGTGTCAGTTCTCGACACTCGATATGCTGCGGATCGAAAGCTATCTGCTGTTTTATCCAGGTGACAACTCTGAGACCTTCCCTTTCGACGACGAGCCATGTGGCGATACCATTTGGGAGCTGGGGCTGGAATTCACAGTTTCACCGGGCAAAGAAGGGTTCATCGGTGCAGAAAACCACTATGCGATGGAAGGCAAGGAGCGTTTCAAAATCTTTGGTGTTAAGCTGTCAGACAGCATGGACCAAATGGAAATGTTCGCCCGCGTCATGCACGATGGAAAGGATGCCGGTGTTATCACCTATGGCCTGTCCTCTGAGTTGAACGGCTACTCCGTCGCAATTGCACGCCTTGACCCAGCAGCCGCAAAAGCTGGCACCAAGCTGACAGTTGTGCAGCCTGATGGAACAGAATTGGCGGCAACGGCTGAAGAAATGCCGTTCTATGACAAAGAAAAAGTCATTCGCGCGGCGAAAGGCTAATCCCAAAACACGCAGGCGCGAGGGCAACCTCGCGCCTTACTTGTCTTGACGAGGACTAAATGTCGAAATTTGAATTCCCGCCATCCATCCGCAGCCGCCCCGTTTACGGCACATTAGAGCCGCGTATGGGCAAACAGCATTTGATGATCGCTGACGCCGAAGGGGCCGAGGCGATTTTGGATATAGCGACGCCTGAGCTGATGGCAAAAACGCATATCATTTATATCCCACGCGGCACGGATTACGCGGCAAAGCTACAAGCCTTAGCGCCAGCGCAATTCTATGAGGGGCCATCTTATGCGGCGGCTGTCACGCGTATTCAGCGGGTTTTGCAAGATGCCCATATGGGATTGCAGGTTTATCTGACAGGGACCGAAGGTTTGATGGGCCAAGCCCAGAACGAGGCCATGAAGGCGGGTATTCCGCACACGGCCATTCAAACAGAACATCGCGGTTCGGTGGCGCGGCGTATGCAATGTGTGCATTGCAAAGGCATTACCGAAGATGTGGAAACTGATCCGTTTGTCTGTTCCCATTGTGGGTTGAACCTGTTTGTGCGTGATCACTATTCCCGCCGTTTGGCGGCTTATCAGGGCGTGTGCATTGACGCCGAGGACCCCGGCAATGTTCCGGCGCCGAAAGGAATTTACGAATGAGCGGCGCAGAGAAAATCGCAGTTCGCGTGACCGAAGTAACCCCGTTGAACGACTTGGTGACACGGTTCAAATTCGAGCCCGTTGCAGGGGGATTGCTGCCCACTTTTTCGGGGGGTGCACATACGGTTGTTGAATTGCAGGATGGGGATATCACACGCCTTAACCCCTATTCCTTGATGTCTGACCCGTTTGATCAAACAGCCTATACCATTTCAGTGCGCCGTGATGATGAAGGGCGTGGCGGTTCTAAATTTCTGCATGCGAACGTTAAGGTTGGGGATGAGATTAAAATCTCTAATCCTGTGAACCTGTTCAGCCTCGATCTGCGTGCGAAAAAGCACCTGATGATCGCGGGTGGCATTGGCATCACGCCGTTTCTTGCGCAGATCAAACAGCTCGACCGTGCGCATGGAAACTGGGAACTGCACTATGCGTGTCGGTCTGAGGCGCTTGGGTCTTATGTGGATTATTTGACGTCGACGCACCCCAACGATGTGAACGTTTATTACGATGATCAAAAGCAAGCGATTGATTTGGACACTCTGCTGGATGGGCAGCCGCTGGGGACGCATATTTATGTATGTGGCCCGAAGGGAATGATTGATTGGGTCCGCGGCAAAGCGGAGGAATTCGGCTGGCCACGCGAGGCGATCCATTTCGAGGAGTTCCTTGCCCCGCAACCTGGCAAACCGTTCGAGGTAAAGCTGGCAGTGTCCAACAAAGTCATCCAAGTGGGCGAACAAGAAAGCCTGCTGGAAGCGATGGAGCGTGCAGGTGTTGATGCACCTTATCTGTGTCGCGGCGGTGCCTGCGGGATGTGTGAAACGTCCGTGATCGATTACTCGGGCAACTTCATTCACCGCGATCATTGGCTTGAAGATGATGAACATGCATCGGGCGAAAAGATCATGCCCTGCGTTTCACGATTTGAGGGCAAGACCCTCGTACTGGATAGGTAAGCTATGACCATTCAATTTAACGACGAAACTTTCCGCGAAGATTACTCTTTCAAGAACTCTGAACGCGCAATCAAGCGGTTCCCCTTCCCGTTTGACAAAGACAGCTACATGTATGCGGTCAACATGGAGCAACATCGTGGTGGCCCTGCGGACAGTGTTTATGAAAAGCGGTTCGATGTAGACGAACATTATGTATCCGAAATGCGCGACCGTGCGATGGTGCTTGCTGATGACCCGCTTCGCTGTCAGTCCTTGCCACACATGACGTTGGCGGGATGGGATTTGCTGGAACTGATAATGGTGTCCAAGTCCGAGGATTACCCCGATCTGTTTGAATTGCACCGCGATGGCGATCAGTGGCATTGGATCAACAAGCCAATGAACATCGACCAGAAGTTTACCTTTATGGACGAAACGACCCTGCCCTATGGCCCGATGGAATACATCACACGTCAGGCGCAAGGTGATTTCTGTGTGCTTGATCAACGGGATGACAACCTGTGGATGGATGCAGGGATTGTGACAACGCAGGCGGATTGGTCGCTTGATTTTGACATCGGCATGAATTTCTTTGAATGGCATGCGCCTGTGCCGTTGGCCCATGAGAAGGGCATCTTCGTTCGCGCGCTCAAGTTCCTGTTGAATATTCAACAAGGCGCCCCTGCGCGCAGGTTGAACTGGACGATGACGGTTAATCCGTTGTTAGACACGAGCCCTGAGAATTATCACAAATGGGGCATTCAAAAAACGACACTGACGCCTGAGAACATCGGCGCAAAGCAGCATCTGCGCGTGGAATTGCAAACCTTCTTCCGCTTGCCACGGTCCAATGCGCTCGTCTTTCCGATCCGCTGCTATCTGTGTAGCTTTCAAGACTTGATGACCTCGCCCAAATGGGGACGTCGTTTGCATCGCGTGATCCGTGATCTGCCAGAAGAGTTGGCGACCTACAAAGGGTTTATCGACAACCGCCCGATGATGCTTGATTACTTGTCAGAGTTTGATGATGGGTTGCCCACTTCGGATGGCATATGGCCAGAGTTTGACACGGAACCACCGCTGCAAAAATAAACAAAGAGTGGTAGGGGACGGGCTGCGAAGGATGGGTCTTCGCAGCCCATTTTATGTGTTCTGCGGATAAGAGATGATCGACAAATACCGCGCTGGCAATTGCACGAGTTTTTCAGGCCCATGTGGTGCATCTGCATCAAAGAACAGAGTGTCGCCTGGCTTGAGCGGATGGACCTCTTCGCCGTGGCGATAATCAACTTCGCCTTCAAGCATATAAATGGTTTCAATCCCGCCGTGTTGGAAGGTCGGGAACGTGTCAGACTTATCCGTCAACGTGATCAAATAAGGTTCAACGATGACGCCAGAGGCGTTCGAGCCGATATGGCCCAGTAGCTGATATTGGTGATTGGCACGGGTGCCTGCGCGATCAATTTCAACCCCAGCGCCTGCCTCTGTATGCACCGCTTCGCGGCTTTCTTCAAAGCGGCGAAAAAAGCTGGTGAGCGGAACACTCAGTGCGTTTGCTAGCGTTTGAAGCGTGGTCAAAGACGGAGATGTATTTCCGTTTTCAATCTTGGACAACATGCCAACGGACAGCCCAGTGATGTTGGATAGGTCCGCAACGGTAATTTCCTGTTGTCTGCGATAAGCCCGTACTTCGCGACCAATCGCGACCTCTAGAACTTTCTCGCGGTCCCCTTCCCGCGTGCCATGAGGATCTTGCGTAAGTTTCACAGCAGCTTCGACAGCTATTTTTTCAACAGTCACAGTTTGATTTCCCAGAAAAACGATCGTTTGAGGGTACAATTTACACCCGAAAAGATACACACGTTTTTCACTCACAGATTATGAAATTGCACTGTTAGTGAACATTTTCTCGGACGGCAAAATGAAAAAACGCCCTTTAGAAGAAAAAAACTTGATTGATAGGAAAATTTAGTGCGAGGATAAGGCAAGGGGTCGGAAGCACTCTAGGGGAATCAGTGGCGGCTTATTTGGCCGTATAAATTTGTATCAGCTTCAACTGAGTTGCATTTGGGCGACTCGCACCAGGGAGACTAAAATGAAGAAAATTACGACAGCTTTGACAGCGGGTGTTTTGGCAATGATGCCATTGACCGCAATGGCCGAAGACAGCAGCGATCCGATCATTATTCCGATCCACAACTGGTCCTCACAAATTGTGATGTCTAACGTGGTTGGTCAAATGCTCGAAGGTATGGGCAACAATGTTGAATACGTCACAACAGACAGCCAAGCGGTTTATGAATCCGTTCGTCTAGGTGATGTAACTATGGAACTGGAAGTCTGGGAAGGTGCCTTTGGTGCGTCCTTCCGTGCGGCTCTTGAAAAAGGCGGCTTGCACGATGCGGGCGATCACGACGCAGTTACACGCGAAGACTGGTGGTACCCAATGTGGACCAAAGAAGCATGCCCTGGCCTGCCTTCATGGGAAGCTTTGAACGATTGCGCGGCCATTTTTGCAACTGCGGAAACAGGCGACAAAGGTCGTTATCTTGACGGTCCAGTTGACTGGTTGAAGCACGGTAAAGAACGTGTTGAAGCGCTCGGTATGGACTTTGTGGTTGTGAACGCGGGCTCTGCGGCCGCGCTTTGGGCTGAAATCGGTGCTGCCGAAGCCGACAAAAAGCCAGTGGTTGTGTTTAACTGGACACCAAACTTTGCCGAAGCTGTATGGCCAGGTGAGTTTGTTGAATTCCCAGAGTGGGTTGACGGATGTGACAAAGACCCAGCGGTTGGTCCAAACCCGAACGCGCTTTATGACTGTGGTAACCCAGCAAAAGGCTACCTCAAGAAAGCGGCTTGGGACGGTATGAAAGACAAATGGCCAGCGGCTTATGCAGCTTTGACCAAAATCTCTTTCACAAACCCACAAATCGCTGAAATGGCAAAACTGGTCGACACAGACGAGTTGGAGCCAGAAGAAGCAGCCGAAGCATGGCTGGAAGCGAACAAAGACGTTTGGATGCCTTGGACACAATAATCCAAGTCTGACGACATAAGATCGAACCCCGCCCCTGCTTTGCTCGGGCGGGGTTCTTTTTCGCAAAAGTATGTTTTGGCTGGCGTTTAAGCGTCACCCAAAGCAGACTGTTTAGACAGTACAGTATTCACCCGTTCCCAAGGCTAGGACGCACAGCATGACCGACAATGCTCCCGTAATTTCATGTAAAAACGTTTGGAAATTATTTGGGGCGAACCCAGAAGATTACCTGTCAAAGATGCCCGAAGGCAGGTCCTTCGACGAAATTCGGGAAGACGGATACATCGCTGGCGTCAAGGATGTGTCTATTGAGGTATCGCGCGGCGAAATGCTGGTGATTATGGGGCTGTCTGGATCGGGGAAATCAACGCTTGTGCGGTGCTTTTCGCGACTGCATGAAATCACAGGTGGAACCATTGAGGTCGAAGGGCAGGATATCATGTCTTTGTCCGAAAAGGACCTGATCGATTTGCGTCGCAATAAAATGGGAATGGTGTTCCAGTCCTTTGGCTTATTGCCCCATCGCACGGTTTTACAAAACGTTGCCTTTCCATTGGAAATGCGGGGCCAAGACAGACACACGCGCCGTGAACGGGCGTTAGAAGTGATTAAGCTGGTGGGGCTTGAGGGTCGTGAAGATTATTTTCCACGCGAATTGTCAGGGGGGCAGCAACAGCGGGTTGGTATCGCACGTTCCCTTGCCATTGAGCCTGACATTTGGTTTCTGGACGAGCCGTTTTCCGCGCTTGATCCGCTGATCCGCCGTGAAATGCAGGACGAATTTTTGCGGCTGCAAGACCTGCTGGGCAAGACCATTGTTTTCATCACCCATGACTTTGACGAAGCGCTCCGTTTGGCAGACCGCATCGCGATCATGAAAGACGGCGCAGTTGAACAGTGCGACACGCCTGATCAAATCGTGCTTCACCCTGCCACGGAATACGTGCGCAAGTTTACCGAAGAAATTGACAAAGCCCGCGTTGTGCGTGCCAGCGTTCTTGCAAAACCGATCACAGGCAAAGCCCCAAGCGGCGAGCCTATTGCTGGATCATCTAGCATCCAACAACTGGCCAAAACGCTCGTAAGTGACAAACGCAAACAATTGCCAGTGGCAGATGCGGACGGAACCGTGATCGGAGTGCTTGATCGTCAAGAAGCGCTCGATGTCCTGTTGGAAGCGAGCTGATAGCTGTTGAGGTAGCAGACGCTGCCG
>CAYWIR010000073.1:0-8947 GCA_964458375.1 uncultured Neptunicoccus sp. | reverse complement strand
CCATCGCAACAGATAACCAAATTGGCCATGTTCAAACTCCATAAAAAATCAATTTCGCATGGGTGAAAACCACGCTTTTAGAATGGAGTTAACGGTAGCCTAAAAATGGAATACGAGGAAGGGGGCTGTTGCCAGCCCCCCAAAACCTTAGCCGCGCAGGACGGATTTACCTGCGTAGAGCGCCACATCGCCGAGCATTTCTTCGATGCGGATCAGTTGGTTGTATTTGGCGAGCCGGTCAGAGCGGGCGAGTGAGCCTGTTTTGATCTGGCCGCAGTTTGTGGCAACTGCGAGGTCGGCGATGGTTGCGTCTTCGGTTTCGCCAGAGCGGTGGGACATGACAGACGTGAAGCCGTTGCGTGTGGCCATGCTTACCGCTTCGAGCGTTTCGGTCAGTGTGCCGATTTGGTTCACCTTCACGAGGATGGAGTTGCCGCAGCCGTCTTTGATGCCGCGTTCCAGACGTTTTGTGTTGGTTACAAACAGATCGTCGCCGACCAATTGGCAGCGGTTGCCGATTTTGTCTGTCAGGGTCTTCCAGCCGTCCCAATCGTCTTCGTGCATGCCATCTTCGATCGAGATAATTGGGTATTGGTTCACGAGGTTTTCAAGGTAATCGGCGTTTTCACCAGAAGACAGTTTCTTGCCTTCGCCTTTGAAGTTGTAGATGCCATCTTCGTAATATTCAGAGGCGGCACAATCGAGTGCGAGGTGGATGTCTTCGCCAGGTTTGTAGCCGGCTTTTTCCACGGATTTCATAATGAAATCGAGCGCGTCTGTGGTGGAGGACAGGTTCGGGGCAAAGCCGCCTTCATCGCCGACACCTGTGTTGTGACCTGCTTCGGAGAGTTCTTTCTTCAGGGTGTGGAACACCTCAGCACCCATGCGAATGGCTTCGCGGATGTTTGTCGCGGAAACGGGCATGATCATGAATTCTTGGATATCAATCGGGTTGTCCGCGTGTTCGCCGCCGTTGATGATGTTCATCATCGGAACGGGCAGCATCCGTGCGGATGTGCCGCCGATGTAGCGGTAGAGCGATTGGTTCAGGGTTTGGCAGGCCGCTTTGGCCACCGCCATGGACACGCCAAGGATCGCATTTGCGCCCAAGCGGGATTTGTTTTCTGTGCCGTCAAGGTCGAGCATCACGTTGTCGATGACCAATTGGCGTGTTGCGTCATAGCCGAGCAGGGCTTCGGCGATTTCACCGTTCACGGAGTCGACCGCCTTCAGAACGCCTTTGCCCAAGTAACGGTTTTTGTCGCCATCGCGCAATTCTACGGCTTCGTGTGCGCCAGTGGATGCCCCTGATGGAACCGCTGCACGGCCCCATGTGCCGTCGTCGAGTTGGACGTCAACTTCGACGGTTGGATTGCCACGGCTGTCTAGGATTTCGCGGCCTGTGATTTCGATAATTGCGGACATTTGAACCTCTTTCGTGAAAGTGTTGCGCGTCGTTTAACGCGGTTATGTCTAGGATTGAAGGGGGATGGCGCGCTTCTTCTCGCGCAGCCAGACGTAAAGGCCTGCCGCAACGATGATCGATGCGCCAAGCAGAATGCGGGGGGTGAGGGTTTCGCCAAAGATTGCAACCGAGAGGATGAAGGCAAAGACGATTCGGGAATAGCGGAACGGGGCCACGGCAGACACATCGCCGATGCGCATGGCTGCGGTGACGGCGAAGTAGCCGATGGAGGCGAAGGCCACGAGGCCGATGACGTACAAAAGAGCAGTGAACGACGGAACCGCCCAAGGTTCGCCAAACAGCGAGAGCATGCCGCCTGCGACGATCACCACGGCAAAGCCCCATGTGGCGGCTTGCAGGTTTGGCACGTCTTTGGGGATAAACCGTGTGGAGAGGTCGCGCCCTGCGAGACCTGTTACGCCGATGAGTGCGAGAATTGCACCTGTTGGGTTGGCTTGGAGCAGGTTGGAGTCTGTGCCCGTGGGGTTGAGGATGATCAGAACGCCGATCAGCCCCGCAATCACCGCGGACCAGCGGCGCCAACTGACGGATTCGCGCAACAGGATCGCAGCGCCAAGGGTCACGATCAGTGGAGCGACTTGGAGGATGGAGGACGCCACTGAAAAGTCGAGCAGGGTGAGGGCCATGAGAAAGCCGCAGGTGGCGACGATTTCGGACACGCCGCGCGCCAAGACGGCGGGGTGAACGATGCGTTTTGAATAGAGCGGGATGCCTTTGGTGACGGAGATGAGCGCAAAGACCAGCGTTCCACCGATGCCCAAAAAGGTCAGGACTTGAGAGCCTGGCAGAAACGCAGAGCAGAGTTTGATAAAACAGTCAGCGGTGGCGAATGTGGCCATGGACAAAACCATCAACCCAATCGCGCGCAGTGTGTCGGACGCAGGTTGTTTGGTCACTTTTTATCCTTCGGGACGCCGTACAGCTCCAGTTTGTGACCGCGCAGGGTGTAGCCAAGTTTGGCAGCGATGCGGTCTTGAAGCTCTTCTATTTCGGGGTCCACAAATTCGATCACTTGGCCCGTAGTGAGGTCAATCAGGTGATCGTGGTGGTCCCGTTCTGCGTCTTCGTAGCGCGAGCGACCATCGCCAAATTCGAGGCGGTCGAGAATGCCACTTTCGTCGAACAGTTTGACGGTGCGATAGACCGTGGCGATAGAAATGCTGGCGTCCTGTTTGGCGGCACGGGCATAGAGTTCTTCGACATCGGGGTGATCGGTGCTGTCTTGCAGAACCCGCGCAATCACACGGCGCTGTTCCGTCATGCGTAGGCCAGCCGCCTCGCAGCGTTCAATGATTGTGGGTGTCGCGCGATCCATGTGGGGGTTTTAGCGGGTGCAGGCAGGGGTGCAAGTGGATAACGGTAACGGATTTGCCTGAAAAAGACGCAAACGCCTGCGTGTTCGGGAGGAGGTGAACACGCAGGCGCCTGTGTTGGATTAACGCAATCTGGGAGGACTATCGCCAATCGTTTTGCGCCGTGTGATTTCTGGGAGGAAAAGAAAACGGTGCAAAATCTCTATGTTTCGGGTTACACGCCCATCAAACGTTCCGCATGAGCGTCGATCTGATCGCGGGTAATCCCGATTTGTTCAAGTTGTGCATTTGACAACTGGTTGAGAGCGCTTTTCATCCGTCCGACCTGCATGTGCAGGAGCATTGATGAAAGGTTTTCGGTCGTGGACACAAGCGTATCTGTGAACCACTTTGTGATCGGGCGCTCAACAATGGATGAGTGGAAAGATGTTATATCTGCCATGTTCGTATTCCTTGCTTTAAGCTTCTAATTTCTGCGTTGCAGCATCTCTATGCCGCACTGCAACAATGCAATTTTCAGCGATCAGTCACAAGGAATAGTTCGGCAAAAGGGCTATGCGCAAAACGCATAGATAGAAGGCTTGAAACTTTAAGGGCCGAACAGGGTATTGTTTTTTATAGTAAATCTGGCTCTCGACCGAGGCGTCTGGCCAGTGGCGCGATGGTTAGACCCTGAATGATGATGGAAAATAGCACGACAACATAGGTCATTGTGAGCAGTAGAGGTTTCCATTCGTTGTCTGGTAGGGTCAGTACAAGCGCCACAGATATCCCGCCTTTGAGGCCGCCCCATGTCATGATCGGGATCACGTCGGATGGGAAGGTGCGGAAAGGTTTGAGAATGTAGATTGGCACGGTGACCGCCATAAGGCGGGCGAAGAGTGCCACGACGATTGCGAGCGCACCGCCCCAAAGGGCTTCTACGTTGAAGGCAACGGCGAAGACTTCGACGCCGATGAGCAGGAAGAGGAGTGCGTTTAGGATTTCATCCACTAAGGACCAAAAGGCGTCTAGGTATTTGCGGGTTTCTTCGGACATGCCGTATTTCACGCCCACATCGCCGATGAAGAGGCCCGCGACCACGGCCATGATGGGGCCTGACAGGTGCAAGTACACGGCGAGTTGGTAGCCACCAAATGCGAGGCCAAGAGAGAGGAGCACTTCTAAAGGGTAGTCATCAATGCGGCGCATAACCGCAAAGGTGAGGTAGCCCAAGATACCGCCAAGGGCGGCGCCGCCCAATGCTTCTTGGGCAAATAGGGTTGCCACGGATGCAAATGTGGCCTCGGACCCGCCAGCACCACCGCCGCCGCCATGGGCGCTGACGGCTGGAAAGGCGAGGCCGACAAGGACGAGAAAGACCACATAGGCCACGCCATCGTTGAACAGGCTTTCGCCTGCGATTTTGGTTTCCAGCTCTTTGCGCAGGTTTGCTTCGCGCAACACGCCAAGAACAGCGACGGGATCAGTGGGGGAAATGAGTGCGCCGAACACAAGTGCGATCATCAAGGGGATGCCGAGTGCGTAGGTGAAGGTAAAGCCGACAATCGCGGTGGAGAGGCCAACGCCGATGGTGGCCATGAGCATGACAACCCATGCTTGTTGGCGCAAATCGCCAAGTTTGACGTGCAATGCCCCTGCAAAGAGGAGAAGGCCGAGCATGCCTTCGAGGAGGGCTGTGGAAAATTCGAGGTCGATGACAAAGGTTTTGACCGTGTCGCGCATACCAAGGGCGGGGTAGATCGCGTCTGCGCCCATGAGCGTGATTGAGGCAAGCAGGGCCACGATCATAATGCCAATGGCAGAGGGCAGTTTAAAGAAGAGGTAGTTGATTGCTCCGAACGCGCCCGCAAGGACAATTAGGAGGGATGCGATTTGAAGTTCGTTCACGGTATTTTCCCCTATCACCTTGCAGATTGACCTTCATTTGCATGGGGTCCCTGAAAGGCGTGTATTATTTTAATGCATTCGGCGTTTTGAAATGCTGAACCTTTGGGGGGTCTATACCATTTTGCATTGTTCAGGATCAATGCGTGTCGCACATACAAAAAACGGCCCCGTGTGGGAGGACACGGAGCCGTTTCTTTGATGGCTTTCACAAGTCAGCGAGGGAGGTGGCGGCCAAGGGGAGGACAAGGCGCGCCGATGCTGACGTTTTGTGTTAGCCGCGCAGGCTCATCAACATATCGACGTAGTCTGCGATTTCTGCACGGGTGATGCCGATTTCGGCCAGTTGCGGATCGCTCATGCGGTGCATGGCTTGTTTCAACTGTGCGACCTGTGCGCGTTTTGTGGACAGAACGACATACTTCAAAAACGCATCTTTGAACTGGGCCGCAGCGTCGAAAGCTGTGGTCAGAAGCGAGGTGCTTTGTGCGAGTGCGTAAGACATATCTGTTTATCCTTTTTATGCTGCAATGCAGAAATAGGATCGGTCAGGCGTGGTTTCAAGAAAAAGAAGTGAAAAGCCGCTATGCAAAAAACGCAATGCTAATTTATTGATTTTGTTACTGTAAGAATCGTCAGTTAGGATTTGTTGCGTTGCAGCAATAAAAACATATAGGGGTGCATGTGTTCAAGCCGCTTTGTGCGTAGTAAGCGCAGGATGCCCAAACGTTTAAACAGTTTTCCGATCCCCCCAACAAAAGCCATGTTGTCCTTGAAGGTCTGATCCCAGTCGAGCCGTTCGACGATGCGATCTGTAATGTCTGGGTCAATCGTGAGGGTGAGGTCTGTGTTTGGGATTTCCGTTTTCACTTCTGAGAGTTTGACGAAGTTGAGGCTGTCCCAGAGGCCTGGCATTTGATATTTGTCTTCGACGAATTTGATGCGATCTGCATAGCGTTTGGCCATGGCGTCTTTGCCGCCAAAGGTGGGGCGGTTGAAGTGGGGTTCAAACGGGAAGTCGTAGTTTGGGCACAGGATGATGCAGGTGCCACTGGGTTTGAGCCATGTTTGCACCACGCGCAGAAAGTCGCGCCAATCGGGCAGGTGTTCGAAGACGTTCACAAGATAGATGAAGTCGTAGGGTTCGGTCGGGGTGAAATCCTCGTACCCTGTTTTGTGGATGGTCATGCCACGGGTGCGTAGGAAATCGGTTAATTCTGCTAGACCCGAGAAGCCATCGCCAAAGGGTTCGATGCCTGTGAAGGATAGGTCAGGGCGGCGTTCAGATAGCATAGCCATGAGGATACCACCGCCGCAGCCGACTTCTAGGACGGATGCGCCTTTGGGCAGGGCATCAAGGGTCGGTTCGATAGAGCGATAGGCGAAATTAGCGCCAGAGACCCAAATGTCTTGCATGTGAAACTGGTGCTTTTCCAGCGCCTTGAGAATTTGGCTCATGGTTTTTTGATCAACTTGAGCGGTTTGATCAGGCCCAATTCATCAAAGTGGCCTTTGATCAGCCACGCATAGGAAAACGCCCAAACGGCAACGGTTTCGCCCCAGAACACCAGAGACCAATCCGTGACGTAGCTGTCATAGGGGGCGATTTTGGTGACTTTGACCACGGAAACGGCGATGGCAAAAACCGCTGAGGCGATAATCACATAGCCGCAGCGTTTGTAGGTTTTACGGCGTGACAGGTTGTTGGTTTTTGCAAAGCGCATAAAGCAAAAGGCCGCGAGGCAAAGCAGGAAGAGGATCGCGCAAACGTAATGGGCGAGGCTGGTTGCTTTGAGCCCCATCATGGATTGGGCAAAGGTGACTTCGACTTGATCGCTGGTTTCATTTGGAAACAGCGCCACGCCAAAGGCCATGATGCCTGCGAACGTGGCGAGCAGGTTGTCAGAGAAGGGTTCATTTGGTTTGCGTTCGTATCCTTGGTAAGACACGAGAAAAACGCCCATTGTGATCAGCACGCCGACGAACAGGTCCCGCAAGACGGTGTGGTAGAAATCTGAAATGGAGGGTTCGAGATTGGCGCTGGTTAAGACAGCCCCAATAATCAACAAGATGGGCAGCGCGAAGCCGAGATAGCCGAGCAATCGGCGCACGCGGTAGTAAGATTGCGTCACTTCTTCGAAGCTGACGTCGCCAGGCATTGAATTGGGTGTGTGATTTGGATCTGAAGGCACTTTGACAAATCTATTTCTGTTTAATTGGTGTTCAGGACTAGCCTTCTTGGATTGATTTTGTCAATTCTCTGATTTTAGGGTACACCATTTGCACAAACTTGTTTAACACATTAACTGTAATGGCGCTGTGTATTGCCACAGTTTTGAAAAACTTAATTTAGTAGGGTGGGCTCAGACATTGGAGCATTCAGGGAATCTTCGGAAACGGACGTTTAAATATATGAAAGCCGATGACCGCGTGGCGGGGTTTCATTTGGCGATATCATTGGGGCTGTTTTTTGGCCTTTGGGCGCTGGGCATTGCGTTTTGGGATGTGATGATCGTGCGATTGGTGCTGATGGTTGTGATGGCGGGTGTGATTATCCGCATCTACATCACGCAGCATGATTGTGGGCATTACATGCATTTTTCCACAAAGCGGATGAACATGTTCGTTGGGACAGCGTTGAGCGCGATTACACTCAACTCGTTTAAAGCGATGATTTATAACCATAACCGCCACCATGCGACGGTTGGTGATTTGGCGCATCGTGATGCGCATGAAGTGATGACTTGGACGCTTGCAGAATACGAAGCGGCAAGTCCTCTGGCACGGCTTGGGTATCGGGCGTTTCGTCATCCGTTTGTTTTGTTTGGTATTGGGGCGTTGCTGGTATTTTTTGTGCGGTATCGGTTTCCAAAGAATGGAATCCGCTGCGGGGTCGGCGACGTGATTGTGCAAAACGTGCTGATGTTTGGCCTGTGGGCGCTGTCCTATGCTGCGTTTGGCTGGGCTGGGGTGGCCATGGTGGTCGGGTCCACAGCGATTGCGGCCTGTTTTGGGGTTTTGATTGTGTATCTGGGCCACAATTACGAATTCACCTATTGGAAAGAACAGGGTGAATACGATTTCCAAGAGGCATCCTTGCAAGGATCGAGCGTCTTGGATTTGGGGCCTGTGATGAATTTTGTGTTATTTGATGCAGGGTTCCATGACCTGCACCATCTGAATGCGCGTATCCCGTGTTACAAGCTGCGCGAATGTTATGCTGAATTGGCTGATGAGATGTCAGCGACGCGGATCACATGGAACCAGATAGTTCAATGCATGAACATGAAGCTGTGGGATGAAGCGCAAGGCAAGATGATTGGATTTCCGAACGCAGGGTCATTTCCCGCTGCGACACCAGCTGAGTGATTTGTGATTGTTGCAATGGGATGCGGTGGCTAGGGTGAAACCGAAGCTGAAGGATGCCGCAAATGGACCGCAAAGACAGAATTGACGCGCTTGGCGGTGTGCTGCTGGTATCTGTGTCCTTTTTGCTGGGGCTGAACCAAGTTTTAGTGAAATTGGTAGCCGAAGGTATGCACCCTGCCATGCAGGCGGGTATTCGATCTGGCTTTGCTATTGTCCCTGTGCTGGCGCTGGCCCTGTTGTTTCGGCGCAAATTATCCGTTTCGGATGGCAGTCTGCCGTGGGGCATTTTCACAGGTGTTTTGTTCGCGGTGGAGTTTCTGTTGCTGTTTTTGGCGCTGGATTATTCCACCGTCGCGCGGGTGTCGGTGTTGTTTTACACTATGCCCGTTTGGATGACGATTGCGGCGCATTTCCTGATCCCTGCGGAACGTTTGACCCCTGTGCGGGCATTGGGGTTGGGCATTGCGGTTCTTGGGGTGATCGTTGCCATGTGGGGGCGTGGTGAAGGCGAGAACCTGTTGCTTGGGGATATCTTTTGCATCGCTGCGGCGATGATGTGGGCGGCCATTGGGTTGGTTGCACGATTGACACCGATGAACCGATCTGTGCCTGAAATGCAGTTGCTGTATCAATTGGTGGTGTCGGCGATTGTGCTGGTGCCTGTGTCCTATTTGATTGGCGATCAGGTGCGTGATCTGCGGATCGAACATTGGTGGATATTGGTGTTTCAAGCTGTGGCTGTGGTGGGGTTTGGGTTTTCCACATGGTTCTGGGTGTTGTCGAAATATCCTGCCAGCGACATGGCGAGTTTCGGGTTTCTGGCCCCTGTGTTTGGGGTGATCTTGGGTTGGGTCATGCTGGGGGAAGAGGTGTCGATTTGGATTTTGCTGGC
>CAYWIR010000072.1:0-8970 GCA_964458375.1 uncultured Neptunicoccus sp. | reverse complement strand
TGGCGGGCCTTGATGGATTTGGCGGGGCCGATTTCTTACGTAAGTAGTTGAAGCACGATTTATTTGTAAAACTCAAATAAAAGGGGTTGAGTTGCAATCATTGATTAGTAGATTGATAACACATTCTACCAAAGGTACGCTTCGCTTGTTAAGCGTCTTTTGGACCACTCTTACCCATCCAAAAGGACAGGCAAAAATGGATTTATCGCAAATTGATCACGAAACGCAGGATTTTAATCTGTCGGATGCAGAAAAGATCATGGTGTTTTTCATCAACAACACGATGACACGCGAAGCTGCGTTGACGCGATTGAAAGGTGATCTGCAAGCCGCAATTTCCGTCGAATTGGCGACAATCCCGATCTATCTTTACACGTATTATTCCTTACAGCGTAACAATAAGAGCGGTGAGCTCATGGACGACGCGCAGATTTTTGCGAACAAAGCAGGCGGCATCATCATGTCCGTTGCAGTCGAAGAAATGCTGCACATGTCTTTGTCGAGCAACATCTTCTATGCGCTGACAGGCACACCGCCGAAACTCTATATGAATGCGCCACCGATTTACCCTGCCATGTTACCCCACCACAATCCAGTTGGCCCACCCGGTCCAAAAGGTGGCGTCGACACGCATATCCCGCTTGGTGGATTTGGGTTTGAACAGCTTTGGCATTTCCTGCAAATCGAATATCCAGAGTTTCCAACCGAAAAAACCATTGCTGCGCCAGACCTCACGGATTTGAGCGAAGCAGATGCCGAATTGCGCATGTACCTGCATCAACACGGCTGGCCTGCGGATGAAAACTGGAACTCTATCGGACAGTTCTACAGCTATATTCGCTGCTTGATTGCGTCCAAACATGTGCGGGATTCGGATTTCACCAACGGCGACAAAGCCCAGCAAATCCAGCATTACAATTATGCGCCCAACAACATCGACACGATTTATCCAGACACCACGTTCAACCCGTGGAAACCTGCGCCAGGGTCCGCGTGGACCACAGCGGATGCAGATGCGACGGGTCTGACGGAGCCAAGTTATATGGGGTCTGATGTAACAGGCCCAGCCGATGTGACAGAGTATTCAAACGCCCCTGACAGCCACGAAGGTGCCTATGAACTGATCACGGTTCACAGCCGCCAAGACGCGCTGACGGCCCTAGAAACCATTTGCGAACAGGGCGAAGGCCACGCATCCCCAGGGGGTGCAGAAGGCGCCACAGATGATCCAAGCAAAGATGAAGACAGCCATTTCTTTAAGTTCTTGACCCTGCAAGCGCAGTTGCAAGATTTCAAAGACCACAAAGAGCAACTGCCAGCGTGGATGGCCAGCAGCATTGCCGCCATGGAAGCCAAAGAAAAAGCAGAGGGCGAATATGCGAAATGGACGGCGGCCGATCTGATTACCGCAGGGGTCCTTTCTGACTATCCAGAAAGCCCAACAAGTGCGGACTACCCCGCGCATTTGGCGGCGCTCAATGATTTCAACTCGGGTCTGTTTCAATACATGTTGATCATGTCAGAAACTCTGTACCTTGTGCCTTCTGGGGCCACATCTGGGGCATCCAAATTGGTTGAAAACCAAAAGTGGTTCTTTAACGTGGGGCTACATCGTTCCATGATTTGGGTCATGGACAAGTGGATCAAATTCATGCGCGGAATTGAAATCACCGAAGGTCCGCACAAAGGCAAGATGCTGGCGCCGACGTTTGAAAACCTCAGCCTCGGCTCCCATGAAACAGCGTTTGAAACGCTGCAACAGCTGGGTGCGAAAGCCAGCGCCGCCAGTGCCGCGATTGGCAACACAGGCGGAGATTACATTATCAAACAGGCGCTTACATTGATGGATGGGACAGAGTCGATGCACCTGCCCGATGTGGCGCCATATTGGCAGCAGAAGAAAGGAAGCTGAGATGTCCAGTTGTTCCACACCCAAACCATCCGCAGTACCAGGCCAACCTGTTCCAGCGGATAACCCCTACACAGCGCAAAACGATGTGCCCCCGTTTGAATGGACCTCGACCACCGCTTACAAAACGCTTCAATATGCAAAACCAACTCTGCCCGAAGGCGCAGAATTGCATGCCTGCATGGGCCTGAACCAATGTGCAGGGCAAGATCGCTATGGCAAAACAGGGCCAAATGGCGATGATCCCAACGCTTGCGCGGGCCAAGGCTATTGCGCAACGACGGCGGATCACACCTGTCACACCAAAAACAACTGCGCCAATCAAGGTGGCTGTGGGCTTTATGGCTGGGGGCCAGATATGGACCACCCCGGCGTGAACGAATGCCGTTCCATGGGGTCTTGTGCCACGCCGATCAACGCGGAACGCTTTACCACATCAGGGGCTAACAAAGGCCAAAGCGTCTGGGTACGTGCCCGCGAGGTGTTTGAAAAGAACTGGCAAGAAACACACAGCGAAGTGCTGAGAGAAAAGATCAAGTCGGGCGAAATAAGCGAAACCCTCTGCGTCGAAGTGCCAGACACTCTTGGCCCCGTCCCTGCCCCGTTTGAAGGCACAGGTCCAAGCTATCTGTGGATTTCAGATGACAACGACAACCGCTCTGCCATGACGTCTTGTGGCTCAAGTGGCCTGTCTGGTGCAGGGGGCTGCGGATGAGCCAAATGATGGATATTGCGCAGCTTCCTCGGCTCGGTCTTGGGTTGGGGCTGCGCAACATCCACTTTGAACACATCCTTGCGACCAAACCCGAAGTGGATTGGTTCGAAGCGATCTCTGAGAACTTTATGGATTCAGGCGGACGCCCCCGTGATGTAATCCGCAAGGTGGCGGATCATTATCCCGTTGTGTTGCATGGTGTGTCCTTGTCCATTGGCAGCACCGATCCGCTGGATATGGACTACCTTGAACGGTTGCGTTTGCTGGCCTCAGAGGTGCATCCGCAATGGGTGTCGGATCATCTGTGTTGGACAGGTGTGATGGGGTTCAACTCCCATGATTTGTTGCCTGTGCCTTTGAACGAGGACACGCTGGCCCATATCGCTGCCCGTGTTCATAAAGTGCAGGAATTTCTGGGCCGCCCGCTGATTTTGGAAAATCCATCGACCTATGTGGGGTTCCAAGCCTCGACATTGGATGAGCCAGATTTCCTGCGCGCGCTTGCAAAGCAGACAGGCTGCGGTCTCTTGCTTGACGTGAACAATGTCTATGTCAGTTGTTATAATGCGGGGACCGATCCGCTCGACTATCTGCGCAATTTCCCTTGCGAACATGTTGTGCAAATGCACCTCGCGGGGCATTCGTATTATGGCACGCATATCATTGACACCCACGACCAACCTGTGCGCCCCGAGGTGTGGGAGCTTTTTTCGCTCGCGTTTCAAGAAACCAAGGGCGCGTCCACGCTGTTGGAGTGGGATGGCAACATTCCGCGCTTTGAAGACTGTCATGCAGAGTTGTTGAAATCCAAACGGTATATGGACGGCCATGTGGCGCCGTTGGTGCGTGAACCTGTGGCAGAGGCAACAGCCACCGTGTCCAACCCCGTTGATTTTCTGGTGCCAGGTGTGATGGCGCAAACAGACACCCAAGCATGAGCGGCTTTGCCCTTGATGAGTTGCAAAAGTGGATGCACGCGGCCCTGATTGTTCCACAATCAGGCACGGCAAAGGACGCCAGAACACGCCTGACCACATCCCCGCGCCTGACTGCTGCCGAAGGATTGGCAATCTATCAGCGCAGCTATGCCTTGCGCATTGCCGCCTGTATGCGCGAACAATTTCCCGCCCTATGTCATGCGCTGGGGGAGGATTTGTTTAACGATTTTGTCGCGGAGTACATCCGCGATGCTCCACCTGAAAGCTATACGCTTTACGATTTGGGACGGCGTTTCGCGGGGTATCTGCAACACAGCCGACCCGATCAGGCATCCCCTGAACCATGGTTCGATTTCATGGTTGATCTGGCGGCGTTTGAACGGCTGGTCTTCACCGTATTTGATTGCGACGGGAGCGAGGGACTGCCGCTTGCCACCGCTGATACGCCGCAGGCGGCGCTGCGCGTGCAGCCAAGCCTGCGTGTGGGCCAATACCGCTATCCTGTGGCGTGGTATTACCACCAAATCCGCGATGGCGCTTCGCCAGAGATTCCAAACGCAGAGCACAATGCGGTGGCGATTGTGCGCAAAGACTATCAAACCACCACATTCCCGATTGCCCCAACCCACGCCGTATTCTTGCAGAACCTGCAAGGCGGAGCCAGCATTCCAGAGGCGCTGGCGAAAGTGGCGGAGAGCTTTGGCTATGATCTTGCAGAGGTGACGAACAGTTGGAATGACAGCCCACATCTGCTGCAAAAATGGATCGACGCTGGGGTGTTCTTGGATCAAGAAGCAATAGAGCCTGCGTGATTTCGGCGAATAGCTCAGCCTGTGTTTCACAGCGGCGCTAGGACGTTTGAGGGGGCTTAAAACTCTGACACCGTTCCCCATTGCGAACTTTGAAACCGTGCCAAATTGTATTGTTTGGTTTCGGTGATCGGCGTACGTCCAAGGATCATATCGGCAACCAAATGCCCCACACCTGGGCCAATACCGAACCCATGTCCCGACAATCCCGCTGCCAAAGTCAGACCCGGCAGGCCGATATCACTGTCAATCACTGGAATTCCATCAGGGGTGCTGTCGATATATCCTGCCCAACTGGACTGAACGGGTATTTCGCGCAAAACAGGAAACAGATCGCGCGCATTGGCAAGGATTTCAGCGACCAGAGCTTTGGATGGAGTCGGATCGAGAATACGGGTGCGTTCCATGGGCGTTTCACGATCCATGTCCCACTTTTGCAGTGTCTCAACCTTGGCTTTTGACGCCTGAAGCCCCCCGATTGATAAGGTTCGCCAGCGTTTGGCAAACATCGGAAGAAAGTGTTTGGCCCCTGTGAACATCCGCAACGTTGGGTCCAGATGACCGCGACCAGACATCGCCAAAGTATACCCGCCATCGCCGCGCCGTGTCATCGACAGGTTCTTGGTATGCACCGCAGGCGGCAAGCCTTGGGCGCCAGGTGCGACGGCAAGGATAGAGCTGCGCACTGAGGCTTGTGGGAATTTGATGCCGAGTTGGTGCAGGAAACTGCCTGCCCACGCACCGCCAGACAGAACAACCTGTTTGGTTTTGATGGCCCCGCGTTCGGTGATGACACTGTGCACGCGCCCGCCTTTGGTTTCGATGCCCCGTGCCGCACAGTGTTGAACAACGATGCCCCCATGTTTTTCAACGCCACGCGCAATCAACGGGGCGGCTTTGCGGGGATCGGCGATGCCGTCACTTGGCGACCAAACACCGCCCAGCCAAGATTTTCCTGTGGCTTCCCCCCGTTGGGCCGCTTGTTTTGCGCTGAGCATCCGCGTGTCAACGCCTGCGCCGCGAGCGAAGGTCCCCCATTTTGCCCAGCCTTCGATTTCTTGCGGATCATTCGACAGATACAGCAATCCACACCGCTGAAACCCAAGACCATCGCCAAGATCACGGGCCATTTCTTCCCACAGATCAAGGCTTTGGGTGGCCAAGGGCAATTCACGCGCATCGCGGTTTTGTTGCCGGCACCACCCCCAATTGCGGCTGGATTGTTCGGCCCCCACGCGCCCTTTTTCAAGCAAAACGACCTTTTGCCCCGCCCGTGCCAGCCAATAGGCCGTGCTGACCCCAACAATACCTGCGCCGATCACAACACAATCTGCTGCAGGGGGAAGTTGCTGTTCTGTATCAATATGCAAAAGGGGTGCTGGCATCGATTTTCCAGTGTTCTTCGAGAGACTAACGAGGTTTTAGGTCAGCTGTGCTGGAAGTCGACTAAAAGCAGCATTTCATTTCGAGTACAATGGTATTGAAACGTCATATAGGTGTTTTGAAGGTCCAAGGCATAAGGATGGGTTAGACCACAACAACTGGGTCGATGTTGACGGTTGTCGAAGCGGTCTAACTCTGCCCGATTAAGATACCCACACCCAGCACCAGCACACCGCCCACAACGATTTGGATCAGTGCTTTGGCCCAAGGTGTTTCCATGTATTTGTGTTGAATCCACGTAATGACGAACAATTCCAGTGCGACAACCAAGAAGGCGACATAGGTGGCTGTCCAGAAATCGGTGATCAGATAGGGCAAGGCATGGCCCAATCCGCCGAGCGTGGTCATCACACCCGTCACAATGCCGCGTGTTGTTGGAGAGCCGCGCCCTGAGATCACACCGTCATCTGATGCAACTTCGGTGAAGCCCATGGAAATACCTGCACCGAAAGACGCGGCCAAGCCGACCAACAAAGTTGTTTTTGGATCTTGTGTTGCAAAGGCGGTCGCGAAAATCGGTGCCAATGTTGAAATCGACCCATCAATCAAACCCGCCAGACCAGGTTGCACGTAGGTCAACACAAACTGACGGTCCGCGTTTGCTTTTTCGGTGTCAACAACGCCATCTGCGGCTTGCTGATCAGAAATGTCATTTGCTTTGTTGTGATGCGCCGCCTCAGCCGCGGCTAGATCGCCCAGCAATTTGCGAGTTGCAGCATCGGTGCTGGTTTTGGCTGCACGTTGGTAAAAGGCTTCTGCCGTAGCCTCCATCGCCGCTGCCTCTTGGCGCATACGATCAAGGCTCAGGTTTTCGCGCAGCCAAGAAGGCTTGCGCGCATAGAACCCCGCAACGTGTTCGCGACGGATCAACGGGACAACATCCCCAAAACGAGTGGCGTGCATATCAATCAGAGATTTGCGATGTTCGTCTTCTTCTGCGGCCATCTCGTCAAACATCTCAGCAGAGCTTGGATAGTCTTGGCGGAGTTTTTGAGCAAAGCCGCGAAAAATACGCGCGTCATCTTCTTCGGATGAAATAGCCAGGGCAAGGACCTGTTGTTCGGTGAGGTCAGAAAACCGTTTGCGGGAGGCAAAAGAGTACATGGGTCAACTCCGTTTTAGAATAATTCTAAATTAGAGCAGCGCGTATCAAAAGACAATCGAGCACGGCAGAATTTCCTGCTTAATTTCAGTCCCAACCCTATTGTTGGTTTTGAAGTGCACCCTATCTAGGTGCTTTCCCCATGCTTGAGCTGGTTTCCTCCAGTGCCCAGCGCCTTTGACACTGCAGTCGGATCAACCGATAAATCCTCTAGGATCGGGCAATCGGGTCGGTTGTCGCCGCGACAAGAATGGATCAAATGCGCTAAGGTTTTTCGCATGGATTGCAGTTGCGAAATCTTGTCATCTATTTGATCCAAATGCGACTGAGCAATCTGTTTCACCATCGCGCTTTCGCGGCTGGTGTCATTGTAAAGCTCCAACAAGGCGCGGCAATCTTCGATGGAAAACCCCAACGCGCGTGCGCGGCCCAAAAACGCCAACTTATGCAGATCTTTGCTTTGGAAACTGCGATAGCCATTCGCGCTCCGAAGGGGGGAAATTAGGCCGATGTCTTCGTAGTAGCGGATGGTTTTTGTGGGCAATCCAGTGTGTTCTGACACGTCTCCTATGTTCATCATCGGCTCCTATTCTGCTGGTTGTGTGGACGCGGCCATTGGTTTTGGAACCGTATCATTGCCCAAATCCAGCGGCTGAACATTGCGCAAACGCAAAGAATTGCTGACCACTGACACCGACGACAGGGCCATCGCCGCCGCCGCAAACATGGGTGACAGTAACACACCCCAGATCGGGTACAACACACCCGCCGCAACGGGGATTAACAGGGCGTTGTACCCAAAGGCCCAAACGAGGTTTTCTTTTATGTTGCGCATTGTGGCGCGTGAAACCCCGATTGCATTCACCACGCCGCGCAGATCACCCGACATCAAAACCACATCCGCAGATTCAATCGCAACGTCCGTGCCTGTGCCAATCGCAATCCCCACATCCACAGAAGCAAGGGCTGGCGCGTCATTGATACCATCGCCCACAAAGGCAACCCGCTGACCGCTGGCCTTTAAACGCTCTACAACTGCGACTTTGTCTTCGGGCAACAGGCCCGCTTCGATTTGATCAATGCCGAGATGTCGCCCAATGGCTTGGGCGGTTTCAAGTTTGTCTCCTGTCAGCATGCAAACCTTGATCCCCTTGGCTTGCAGGGCAGCAATCGCAGCGGCGCTGCTGGCTTTGAGCGGATCAGACACAGCAAACAGCCCTGCCGCTTGTCCATCAATCGCAGCAAACATCGGTGTTTTCCCAGCTTTGGCAAGAGCGCCCTCTTGTGTCAGAAAGTCAGACACATCGATGGCTTCTCGTTCCATCAAACGAAGCGTACCGATCACGACCCTGCGTCCATCCACAACCGCTTCAACGCCATAGCCTGTGTGGGATGTAAAGTGATCAACATCCGATAGAGACAGCCCTTCGGACTCGGCGGACTGCACAATCGCCTCTGCTATCGGGTGTTCTGAACGTGCCTCCACGGACGCCACTGCTTTCAATACATCAATATGATCAAATCCGTCTGCCACGACAAAATCTGTCATGCGTGGCTTGCCCTCGGTCACGGTGCCCGTTTTGTCCAAAGCCACAACATCAATACCGCTGAGGCTTTGTAACGCATCCCCCTTGCGAAACAGAACGCCCAGTTCGGCGGCACGCCCTGTTCCCACCATGATAGATGTTGGCATCGCCAGACCCATGGCACAGGGACAGGCGATGATCAGCACAGAAACCCCAGCAACAATCGCAAAGCTGAACGCGGGATCAGGGCCAATTGCCAACCAAACCGCAACCGTCAACACGGCCAGTATCAGAACCGCAGGCACAAACCACATGGTCACCTTATCGACCAATCCTTGAATGGGCAGCTTGGCGCCCTGTGCCTCTTCGACCATGCGGATGATCTGCGCCAAGGTGGTATCTGCGCCCACATGGCTGGCGCGAAACGTTAGGGTCCCCGTGCCATTCACGGTGCCCCCTGTCACACCATCGCCCACTGTTTTTTGAACGGGCAAAGGCTCTCCCGTGATCATCGCTTCGTCAACGTTA
>CAYWIR010000071.1:0-9003 GCA_964458375.1 uncultured Neptunicoccus sp. | reverse complement strand
CTATCTCCTCCTAGACCATTCACACAACACCAGCACCTGCAACAGGTGCGCCAAAGAGGTTGGCTGCAACGTGCTTACCACCCCAATAGTGTGTCCATGCAAAGCCACCTTCAACCAGACCCGCGTCAACCGCGTCCATGATGTCACGTGGGCCAACTACGGCACCCGCTGGCAGAACTTCGATCTTCAAAGAACCGCCTGTCAGTGCAGCAACGTCGTCGCCGAATGCGTTCAGCATGACAACTTCGTCAGCTGTTGTTGGTAGAACGGATTGGATCCGCAGTACTTTTTCCGCGAAGGCCGCGGATGCGAACAAAGAAACGCCAACCGCCGTTGCGACTGCGCCCTTTGCTACTGTTTTCAAGTTGAACATAGTGTTCCTCCCTAGGTTAACCTTCTTGCTTAGTAACCCGAACCCCGAAGGCAATTGGTTCGGCCTTATTCAATCGGATCAGCCAGCAACCGGCCTATTGATCCATTGAAAATCTCCCAGTTGGGGGCGCTAATGCCCCCCTTTACTCAAGTCATATCCCTCAATTAGGCCGAACATCGGCAACACACCGCTGTTGGCATCAAACGAACCGCGATAGAACATCTCGACGGCCACATAAATCAACACGATCAATCCCAACCAAGAAATCCAAGGATACTTGGTCAGCAATTTCATAATAAGAGTAGCAGCGAACGCCATCAGAACAATAGCAAGGCCCAACCCCACGATCAGCTTGGTTGAATCCCCATCTGCAATCGCAGCCACCGCCAGAACATTGTCCAAAGACATGGAAACGTCCGCAATCGTGATAGAAATAAGGGCGGATGCCATCGTCCGTCTCGGCGGGCCCGTGTATCCAGCCTCTGGATTCTCGGCATCTTCCATGGCTTCCATGGCGTGTTCATCCGTTCCTTCGCGGATTTCCACAAACAACCTCCAGCAAACCCAAAAGAGCAGCAGCGCCCCAACGAACAAAATACCAGGTATTCCCAACAATTTCGTTGCAATAACCGCAAAAACGATTCGCAATACTGCGGCAATCACCATGCCATACAGGATCGCTTTCTTACGCAATTCAGGTGACAGGCCAGCCGCAGCCATCCCGATAATCAACGCATTATCACCCGATAAAATCAGGTCTGCGATGATGATTTGACTATAATCGATTACCGATTCCCACATTAGCTTGCGTCCTCCAAGACCATGCTCGCAACCTTCTCACCAATCATGATGCAAGGTGCATTTGTATTTCCGCTTGTAATGATTGGCATGATGGAAGCATCCGCCACCCGCAAGCCGTCAATTCCATGAACCCGCAACCGTGGATCAACAACCGCTTGGTCGTCTTTGCCCATCTTGCAGGTCCCCGTTGGATGATAAATCGTAACCGACGCATCCCGTGCCCAGTTCAGCGTCGCATCATAATCACCCATTGCAACACCCTCACCGGGCGCATGCTCTTCTGTGATGTATTCAGCCAGCGGATTTGTCCGAGAGATTTTCCGCGCAATTTCGATGCCAGCGACAATCGTGCGCTGATCCGTTTCCGTCGCCAGATAATTCGGATGGATCGCAGGATAATCCCGCCAATCGTTTGACTTCAGCTCCAAATGCCCCGCACTTTCAGGGCGCATCTGCAAAACAGACGCGGTAAATCCGCTGAACTTATGTGGCCCATCCGCAGGCTTGTCCGCACTAAACGGTTGGATGTGGAACTGGATGTCAGGGGTCGCCAAACGCTCGTCAGTTTTCAGAAACCCCGTGCCAAGGCTCGCCGCCATGGTCATCGGTCCAGATTGGGTCGTCAGAAAGCGCAAACCGATCATGGCCTGCTTAAACATGCTGTCGATTTCAACATTGATGGTGCTGAGCGTGGTTTTAAACACGGGCCGCGCTTGCAAATGGTCCTGAAGGTTTTTCCCAACCCCGGGCAGATGCTTTACGCCCTCAATGCCAACGGATTTCAACTGCGCCTGATCGCCCACACCCGATAACATCAGGATTTGGGGGGACCCAATCGCACCCGCGCACAAGATCACCTCTTTACGCGCTTTGATCGTTTTGGATGTCCCACGCACATTCGCAACGACGCCCGTGGCCCGACCCTCTTCAATGATGACCTTCTCTGTCTGGGCCCGCGTAATCACCTCTAGGTTTTTGCGCCCCCGCGCTGGCTTCAAATACGCCTTCGCCGAAGAACACCGCAAACCACCACGTTGGGTCAGTTGGAAATATCCAACCCCCTCTTGATCGCCATCATTATAATCTTGGTTCTTTTTGTAACCCGCATTCACCGCCGCTTCGATCCAATGATCCACCAGATCACGGCCAGCCCGTGTCGGGGAAACTGTCAAAGGTCCGTTACAGCCTCGATCCTCAGCCGCGTCCCCTTGCCAGCTTTCGGCTTTCTTAAAGAACGGCAGGACATCATCCCAACCCCAGCCTTCGTTGCCCATCTGACGCCAACCGTCAAAATCCTCGGCCTGACCGCGGACATACAACAACCCGTTGATAGACGATGACCCACCCAATACCTTACCACGAGGCCACGCAATACCACGCCCGTTCAGCCCCGGATCAGATTCAGTATGATACATCCAATCGGTTTTTGGATTGCCCATGGTTTTGAAATATCCAACAGGGATATGAATCCACGGATTCGAGTCTTTTCCACCTGCTTCAAGCAAAGCAACAGTGTACTTGCCTGACTCAGAAAGTCTCGCAGCAGCGGCGCAACCAGCAGAACCAGCACCTATGACAACGTAGTCAAATTCCAAAAATTCCTCCCATTTACCAAAAAATGAGACTTTTGGTCTTGTTTTTTGGTAAAAATAAGCTAAACAGAGATTCGGGGGAATTGCAAAGGAAAACTCGTGGCTGTTGAAGAGAGAATACCAACCAACATTCGGATGCTCCTCATTCTAGAGGTCGTCGCCCGCAGTGACAAACCGCTGACACCAACCGAGATCAACGCCGAACTCGGTCTTCCAAAGCAAACCGTTCATCGTCTGTGCACCTCTCTCGAAGCCGAAGGTTTCTTGACCCGCTCCTCAGATGGCAAACGCATGAAACCAGCCCGCCGTCTTATGTCTATCGGCACGGGCCTTGTCCAAGCCAACCGCGACTTGATCATGCGCCACCAAGTTTTGGAACATGTGGCAGGCCAAGTCCGCGAAGCCGTGAACTATGTGGTGCCCCAAGAAACGGGCATGCACTACCTTGATCGTGTCGAAACCGACTGGGCGATCCGCATTCAGCTCCCCGTTGGCACAAATGTTCCCTTCCATTGCACAGCCAGTGGGAAAACCTACATGTCCTCTCTTCCACCTGCGGCGCGCAAGGCCTTTGTGATGGGATTGGAACTCAAACCACTGACCTCCAAAACGCACACGGACCCAACAACGCTTCTCGAAGAACTCGCCTTAACCCGCAAACGGGGCTTTGCGCTCGACAATGAAGAGTTCATGGAAGGCATGGTCGCGCTCGCTGTACCGATCACAGACGCCCAAGGCCGCTATGTGGCATCCATTGCCATGCACGGCCCAAGCCAGCGCCTGAACATCGACAAAGCCATTGATGATCGCAATGTTCTGGTAGACGGGGCCGAACGACTGCAAAGCATCCTATTCGACTAACCCCCGATCAGGTCAAGCTCAGTTTGGACGCAACACAATCTTGGGCGCGGCAACACGCCCTGCCAAAATGTCCGCAAATGCCTGCGCGCCCTCTTCCAACCCACGCTCTTCGATCCAATCCAGATCACCAAAGATCCCGTCAAAGATACCTTGCGCCGTGTCGCGGAAATCCTGCGCCGTGTAGGTGTAGGTGCCAATGAACGTCACCTCTTGCAGCGTCATCCGCCGCACATCCAAACCTTCGACACTGTCGCCCAGCCCAACATGCACCACAACACCACCCGGCACCACAATGGCGCTCGCCGCTTTGCGAGTGTGCGAAATACCAACGCAATCAATGATAAGGTCAAAGCCGTCGCCCGCATCCGCTGGATCACACACACGAAAATCACCAAGGCCGTTCAAAACGCCATGCCGCACCGTGTTTGGCTCTGCGATCGTCACATCTTTTGCACCCATCGCCCGCAACGACAGCGCCGAGCCAACCCCAATGGCACCGCCCCCCTGTACCAAACACTTCGCCGTGCTCAGGTCTCCAAACAATGCGTCCACGCCAACCCGCACCGCATGCCAACACACCGCAAGCGGTTCAGCCAAAGCCGCATGTTCAACCGCAACACCGTCAGGCACTTCCACCAGATTGGCCGTTGGCATCACCAACTGCTGCGCAAAGGCCCCTTCTCGGGGCTGCATCGAAATGATCTGACGGGACGGGCACAGGTTTTCGCGCCCCTCAACGCAATACCGACAAACCCCACAAGTCACGAGCGGATTAACCGTCACAGTTTTACCAGCCATCGGCCCGTCCAAAACCAAACCCGCGGCCTCATGCCCAAGGATCAGCGGCGCAGGACGTCGTTCATCGTGGCCAAGATAAGCATGCATGTCTGACCCGCAAATCCCAACGGCATCAACGCGGATCAGATTGTCATCCCCGCTTGCTGTCAGATCATCCCTTTCATGTACCTCAAGGGATTTTGGTCCAACATAAACAAGCGCTTTCATCCGATTACTCCTCGACCGACAGATCGAAGTTTTCGGTCGGATAATATTTGTGCAACCGCACATCCGCCGCCCGCGCATGGCCTTCCATGCCTTCCAACCGAGAAATCCGCGCAGTTGCTTCCGCAACACGTTTGGACCCATCCCGCGTGGACCGCTGCCATGTCACAACCTTCATATACTTGTGCACGCTAAGGCCCCCCGTGTACCGCGCAGAACCAGAAGTCGGCAAAACATGGTTCGTGCCAGACGCCTTGTCCCCGTAAGACACGGTTGTTTCTTCACCCAAGAACAAAGAGCCGTAACATTGAAGTGTATCCAACCACCAATCCAAATCCGCCGCCTGCACGGTCAGGTGCTCTGGCGCGTAATCATCAGAACACGCCGCCATTTCCTCGCGGTTTTCACAGACAATCACATCCGCATAATCACGCCACGCCGCCCGCGCATTATCGCGGTTCAATTCTGGCAGGTCTTCGATCAGCTCTGGCACTCGGGCCATGACCTTTTCCGCCAATTCAGTGGAATCCGTCACCAACCATACAGGAGAATTATAACCATGCTCGGCCTGTGACACCAAATCGACGGCCACAATTTCTGCATCGGCATCTGCATCGGCTAGGATCAAACTATCCGTTGGTCCCGCGATCATATCAATACCCACACGCCCAAACAAAATGCGTTTGGCTTCGGCCACAAACTGATTGCCTGGCCCCACAATGATATCCGCCTCTGGCAGATCAAACAGGCCAAATGTCATCGCGGCCACGCCTTGAACGCCCCCCATGGACAGGATTTTATCCGCCCCACACAGGTTCGCCGCATAAATAATCGCAGGCGCTACGCCCTTTTCACCCTGCGGCGGCGAACAGGCGGTAATATGTGCAACACCTGCAACCTTGGCTGTCGTCACTGTCATCATCGCGGATGCGATATGGGAATACCGACCGCCGGGCACATAACACCCAGCTGCACGCACTGGGATCGTCTTTTGCCCTTCGATCAAACCAGGACGCACTTCCATCTGGAAATCCTGCATCGACGCCTTTTGCGCCTCAGCAAAATGTTTGATGTTCTCATGGGCAAAGGCGATGTCGTCTTTCAGCTTTTGCGGCACCAAAGCAGAGGCTGCTTCAATATCCGCCTTGCTCAGAACCAGCGCACCTTCGTAATTGTCGAACTTAGCCGCGTATTTCTTCGCTGCGGCCTCCCCGCCCTCTTCGATCTCGTTCAGAATACCAAGAACCGTATCATGGACCGACGCACTGTCAGACTTCGACGTTTTCGGGGCTTTCTTCAGATAATGACGCGCCATGCTTTGGCCTCTTTTCAGAAATGATTGATCCAAAACGTCATGGGGCAAAGCAGGGCACACGCACAAGCCATGGCGATAAGTTACGGAGAATCCGAAAGTGTGTTTTGGGGAGAAGTGGGCAAGAGCGTATTAAAGCAAAAGGCGCTCATTTTTCAAAAAGGCGATTTGTACTTCAAGGCGGGCATCTACCGCGAAGGCAGCGCCAAACGGAAATTATCAACGGAGCGCGTCTACATGAAAGACCCAACTTACGCGATTTTGAAGTAAACCTACTTTTGGGCCAGCCACCCCAACGGGGCTGTGCAAGATGGGCGGTTTCTAACTCCCAACCCCATACTCCAACGCCCAGCGCCGCAACAGCTTTTGCTGCATCGCCTTGGACCTCTTGCGCCAAGTAAGCACATCGGCAACCCTGCAACCAAATGACAGATTTCGCAATGGACCACCCATGAAACAACCAGAAACAGCCGCAACCTTCCGCACAGATGTTCGTATCATTCTCCAAACCGTTTGGGACACGGTTCTCAGCTATTTCGGCGTTTACCTTTCAACGTTCAAAATGTTGCTCACTGGCGGTGGTTTTGATTTTGCCACGCCTACAGAGAACTACAAACGCGCCTTCAGCTTGTTCACTCAAGCAATGCTCCTTCTGCTCGCATTTGGTGGGGTCATTGCTCAACAACCCGTTCAGGATAATTCTGGATACACGTTTATCACATCCGATCTCATTAACCTGATTTTGGTATTTTTCTGGCTGATTTACATCACGGTTTTCACGCTTATTGCGGCACTGATTTCATCCGCCTCTAAACGAAGATACGTTACATTCTTAAATCCACTGTCCGTGTGCGTTACCTATTGCGCTGTATTTATCGTTTGCATGGTTGCCGCTCTGATGATCCTGACAGGACTTGATGCAGGGATCACCGCCATGGGGTTGGATTATGTCCGTGACATCAACCTATTCGGGTTTACGTTGACCCAAATCGGGAACTTTATCGCAGGTACGGCGATCTTGGTTCTTTGGGCGATAATGGTTTTTACATTTGTAACCAATTTCGCCAAAGCCATTTACCAACCCGTGTTTTTTGGGCTTTGCACAGGAGTTGTCGCATTTATCATTAGTACACTGCTTTTCGATGGCGCATTTTCAGCATACGAAGCGATCACCCTTTAACTCCCAACCCCATACTCCAACGCCCAGCGCCGCAACAGCTTTTGCTGCATCGCCTTGGACCTCTTGCGCCATGTGGCGCTACCAGCGGGCCGTTCGCGATCCGCTTTCTTGATCTTGGATCGTTTGCCCATATCCGCTGTGAAAATCGCAAAGGTCAGCTTTTGCCCATTGGGCGTATCAATATACCCTGCCAGCGCACTGGCAAAGTTCAGCGTTCCAGTTTTCGCAAGCACCGTCACCCCTTCGATGGGCGCATTGCGACCCTTGGAATTTACCAAACGGATTTCCTTTAACGCAGGCCGCAATGGCCCATTCCAACCCGATTTCGCCAGAATTTGCAGCATTTGATTGGCGCTGACACGGCTGGCATCCCCAAGCCCCGAATGATCCACAAATTTCACACCCTTCGCGCCATAGGCCCCCTGTACCCAAGACGTCATTTCACGCCCCGATCCTGCCAAGGTTCGCGCCGATGCCCCGCGCCTGCGCGTTGCCGTCAAACCCGTCACTTCGGCTGTCAGATTGGTTGAAAACTTCAACATCGCTTTGACTTGGCTGAACAGGCTTCCGCTCACTTCTTGCGCCACAACTGTCCCTTTGGGCAGCGCTTTCACAGATCGCGCACTCGGCAGCTTCAGGCCCTGCTGCGCCGCAACAGAGCGGAACACCTCACCCACATAGGCATCGATTTCACGCACGGGCAACCAGCGCCCACCCCCCTTGCCAAGCGCACCGCGCATCACGGTCCACTGCTCTGCCTTTGATCCACCCTTATAGGTAAACAAAGGCGACTGTCGGTTCACCACAGACATTTTAACCCCCCGCACGGCAGGCCGCAGTCGCTTGCTGCGGGCATCTAGGGTCGTGGCATAACCATTGCCCGAACGCTTCCATTCAAAATAAACGCGGTTAAAGTTCAGGTTCAATCCAGACAGTGCGGGGTTATAACCCACGTGATCAGGCTGCGCTTTGTCGATCACCTTTTGATAAGGCAACGCCCCACCATAGATTTTCAAATGACCCGTAATACCCTTGATACCGCGCTGTGCCACACTGCGCGCAAGGGAAGCCAAACCATCCGTATCCAGATGCGGGTCGCCCCCGCCAGCCAGCACCAAATCCCCTTGAACGACACCGCCTACCACTGGACCCGTCGCAATCGCGCGGGTCGCGTATCTGAAATCACTGCCCAAATGCTGCAACGCATAAAGCGCCGTGACCGCCTTTGTCACACTGGCAGGGGGCAATGATTTGCTGGGGGTGTAGGACTCAAGCACACGACCAGACGCATCCGCCACCACGATGCTTACGCTGCCAGACAACCCCGCCTCGGCAACGATCTGCTTTATACCTTTTTGTTTGTGCTGCGCCTTAACCTTCGCCGCGCCGCGCAGGGGCCGTGCTTTGGGCCGAAGCGACGTCTTAGGCGCCTCTGCAAAAGCAGGCAGGGCCGTGGTTGCCAAAAGGGCAGAAATCAAAAATCGCCGGGTAAGCATCACGTAATCACTCAAATCAGTCACTTTCGCTCGGAAATTAACACCCGTTTGCCAAAGTTACAAAGCCGCATTTCTACAAAACGATCACAATTACCCGATGTGGATCAGTCTTTAACCCAACCACCTCGTGCTCGGATTTCCGTGCTCGACAGGTCAACCATTGGACCGTTCAACATGCACCACGCAGGGGCCTGCCGAAACGGCAAGGCTTCGGCCCGCCGCGCGTGAACCCGGTGCTGCGCATAGCGCCGCGCCGCCCGCGATCCCCCCGCTGCAAGCTGTTCACCCGGCCGCGCCATAACCCCAATCGGCACGGTTTCCATGATCCAATCCCAGTCCTTCCAGCGATGAAAATCCGCAAGACTGTCCGACCCCATCAGCCACAC
>CAYWIR010000070.1:2575-9006 GCA_964458375.1 uncultured Neptunicoccus sp. | reverse complement strand
ACGGTCGTTTGTCAGGACATTGCCTTCAAACGGTTCGGTCAGCGTATAATAATCGCCGCTGCCTGAAGGCACGAATTTTTCGCCAAACCCCAGTGAGGGTCCAATACCTGCGACAATCGCGGCTGCGATACGCATTTTTGGTTCGACGTGGATGCCCCACATTGGGCCGCTGAAGATGGCTTTTTCAACGGGAAGTCCGTCTAACAAAGCACGCAAACCGATGGCACCCCCCATGGAATGAGCAATCAAAGCATAGGGATCTGGCAAGCCTGCATCTTTGACGGTGCCCAAAAGTTCGGCGACATCAAGTTGGTATTCAGAAAATTCCTTCACCCAGCCCATATCGCGTTTGTTTGGGTGGCGGTCGGACAGGCCCTGACCGCGCCAATCAATGATCGCCACGGAATAGCCGCGATCCAAAAGGCGTGCGATGACGTCGCCGTATTTTTCAATAAATTCGGTCCGACCTGGAAAGATCAGGACCGTTTTGTCACCGCTGCCATGCCAAACGGCTGTACGAATGCGCGTGCCGTCGGCTGCTGTGCGCCAGACCGCCTGCCCACCTTGGGGCACGCGGTCCAGTTCATCGTATAGCGGTGCGTCTGCCATTTAGCTGAGCAGAGAGCCAAGTTTCATGGCAGCGCCCATGTCACCGTCCACGGACAATTGACCTGTCATGAATGCGGATGTTGGATTGACGGAGCCGTCCATCATGCCTTGGAACGTTTCGGCGTCTGCGGACAAAGTGCAGTCTGCATCGTCGTCGCTGGCACGTGCGCCGTCGCTGTCTACGATCAGCGCGCCTTCGTTTGCGATTTCCACTTTGACGGAACCGTCAAAGCCTTCGCCGCCCAATTTCGCGTTCAACGCTTCTACGGCTTGGTTGATGACATCACTCATGATTGATCCTTTCGGTGTTCCCTTTTGGGAAATTTGGTCTAACTTCTTACGTACTGGTAAAGATGGTGGTCTGAAATGAAAACTGCAAACCGTGCCGTGGCGTTAATCTTCACACTTATTTTTGGTCTCGGGGTGCAGAGTGCCGCAACTCCTGTGTCAGCGCAAACCCAAATTCTGGATGATTTGTTTGCTGAACTGCTGGTTGCTGATGAAAATACCTGGGAAGACGTGGAAAAGCAGATTTGGTCGGAGTGGTCGAAATCTGGGTCTAAGGCGATGGATCACTTGTTGGAACGGGGCCGTGCAGAAATGGAAAAGGGCGATGTGAACAAGGCGATTGGTCATTTTTCAGCGTTGATCGATCACGCGCCAGAATTTGCCGAAGGGTGGAATGCGCGTGCGACTGCTTGGTTTGTTGCGGATCGCTATGGGCTGTCGATTTCAGATATCCGCCAGACCCTGATCTTGGAGCCACGGCATTTTGGGGCCATGGCAGGGCTTGGCATGATCATGGAGCGCATGGACCGCCCCAAAGCGGCGTTGCGGGTGTATCAGGAAGCTGAAAAAATTCACCCCAATCGGCCAGACGTGAAAGAGGCGTTGGAACGATTGAAAGACAAGGTCGAAGGGGTGGAGTTGTAACGCACCCATAGTTTTTAGGTATTTATCGAACATTGAAGCGATGTGCTGGCTCTGCTTGAGGGGCGCCGTTGATCCATCTCGTTGATCCGTGTAGGGGTAGATCAAGAAGTGAGAGCTGCCCAAAATGTCTAATTTGCCATCCCGTATTTGCGCGGTTCTAGGCCCCACAAACACTGGTAAAACCCATTATGCGATTGAACGGATGTTGGCGCATAAAACAGGTGTGATTGGCCTGCCGCTGCGCCTGTTGGCGCGGGAAGTTTATGACAAACTGGTGGCGCTTCGGGGGCCGTCTGTGGTGGCGTTGATCACAGGGGAGGAGCGGATTTTACCGACCCGTGCGCAGTATTGGGTGTGTACTGTTGAAGCGATGCCCCAAGGCATGGGCGCGGATTTTGTGGCCATAGATGAGGTGCAGTTGTGCGCTGATCCAGAGCGGGGTCATGTGTTCACTGATCGCTTGCTGCACATGCGTGGCACCCATGAGACGTTGTTTTTGGGCGCGGAAACCATGCGCGGAGTGATTGCGCAGCTGGTGCCAAAGGCCGAATTTATACGGCGGGATCGGTTTTCTAAGTTAACCTATACGGGTGCGAAAAAGACAAGTCGGATGCCTGCACGGGCCGCGATTGTTGGATTTTCGGTTGAGAATGTCTATGCCATTGCCGAATTGTTGCGCCGCCAAAAAGGCGGGGCGGCGGTGGTGATGGGCGCGTTGAGCCCACGCACGCGCAACGCGCAGGTGGAGATGTATCAAAACGGGGATGTGGAATATCTGGTGGCGACCGATGCCATTGGCATGGGATTGAATCTGGACGTGAAACACGTGGCGTTTTCGAGCCTGAGCAAGTTTGACGGACGCAAAATGCGGCGCTTGATGCCCAATGAGTTGAGCCAGATTGCAGGGCGCGCAGGACGGCATACAAACGACGGCACCTTTGGGGTGACGGGGGAGGCGCCGCCGCTAGAGCCCGAGGTCGTTGAGGCGATTGAGAGCCATCGCTTTATGCCGATCAAAAAGTTGCAGTGGCGCAATTCGAAGTTGGAGTTTGGCACAGTGGGGGCGTTGTTGGCCTCGCTCGGTCAATCGGCGAACGATCCTGTTTTGGCGCGGGCGCGGGATGCGGATGATCATCGAAGTCTACAGTCGTTAAGCCAGATTGCGGAAGTGACTGCGCGCGCCACGGATCCTGCCAGTGTGCGGCTGTTGTGGGAGACCTGCCAAATCCCTGACTTTCGACAGGTGAGTGGCAATGAGCACAATGCCATTGTGCAGCAGATTTTTGAATTTCTGCATGAAAACGGCGAAATTTCGCACAGTTGGTTGCAAGACCGTGTGTCCCGTATTGATAAACCTGTTGGGGATATCGACACTTTGTCCAAGAGATTGGCGTTTATTCGCACATGGACCTATGTGGCCCAGCGAAAGGGCTGGGTTTCGGATGAAAGCTATTGGCGCGGCGAAACGCGTGCAGTAGAAGACCGATTATCAGATGCGTTGCACGACGCGCTGACGCAAAGATTTGTCGATCGCCGCACATCCATGTTGATGCGGCGGTTGAAACAGAAGGAGAGCCTTGTGGCTGACGTAAACGACAAAGGTGAAGTGACCATTGAGGGCCACATCGCAGGGAAATTGACTGGGTTTCGGTTTCAATTGGACCCAAGCGCGACAGGTGAAGAGGCCAAGACGCTGCGGTCGGCGGCGTTGCAGGCGTTGCAACCACAGTTCAAATTGCTTGCTGATCGGTTCTATAACGCACCTGACACAGAGTTTGATTTCACCGAGCAAGGCGGCCTGATGTGGGGCGAGTTTGCCGTGGGCAAGCTGGTTGCAGGGGCAGATGCGCTGTCGCCGATGGTTGAACCGTTTGTCGATATGGAAGCAGGCGAAGATGTGGCCGAAAAGGTGCGTCGCCGACTGAGCCATTTCATCAATCGCAAGATTGAGGCGGCGTTTGAGCCCCTGATCGGCATGAAAAATGACGAAGCGATTGTGGGCCTGTCCCGTGGCGTCGGGTTCCGTTTGGTGGAATCCCTTGGGGTTATTCCGCGGTCGGTGATTGCAGATGATGTAAAATCGCTGGACCAAGATGCGCGGTCGTTGTTGCGTAAACACGGTGTGCGGTTTGGGCAGTTTACGATTTTCCAACACCTGATGTTGAAACCTGCACCAACGCGGTTGCGGTTGGTTCTGTGGTCTCTGCAAGAGGGTTTGGACGAGTTTCCAGAAGCCCCGCCAGCGGGTTTGGTGACCATTCCCGCCGTTGAGAGCGCGCCAAAGGGCTATTACCCACGGGCGGGTTATCGTCTGGCTGGGGAACGGGCCATTCGCATTGATATGCTGGAACGTCTTGCCGATATGTTGCGCGGTGTGGACACACGCGGTGGGTTTGAAGCCACTGGGGACATGTTGTCGATCACAGGGATGACGCTAGATCAGTTTGCTGATTTGATGGGTGGCTTGGGCTATTCAGGCGAACGAGGCGAGCGTGAGAAGGTGAAGGCAGTCGTGGAAACACCTGCTGCAAAGGCTGAGGCTAAACCTGTAGAGGGCGAAGCAGAGGTTGCCCCTGTTGAAGCGCCAGCCGAAGAAGCGAAGGCGGATGAAGCGCTCACCGATGCTGCGTCCGAGGATGCCGCGCCAGAGATGGAGGTGTTCTACACCTTCCGCTGGGTGCCGAAAAAGCGTCCAGCCGATCAGGGTCGCAACCAGCGCCCAGCGGGCAAAGGTGGGGCAAAAGGCAAAGGCAAGAAGCCGCAAGGTGGCAAGCCTAAGGTGCATTCAAGCAAGCCAGCGCCGAAGAAAGACAAGCCCATTGATCCAGACAACCCGTTCGCGGCGTTGATGGCGCTTAAAGGTAAATCTTGAACGCACCCCGACCGACAATTCGGTTAGACAAATGGCTGTGGTTCGCGCGGTTTTTCAAATCGCGCGGATTGAGCGCCAAAATGATCGCGTCAGGCCATTGCCGTGTCAATTCAGTGAAAATTGCTAAAGGCAGCGTGGCTGTGGGTGCAGGGGATGTGATTACGTTTCCTAAAGAGGATGATGTGCGCGTGATTGAGGTTGTTGCTGTGGGGGAGCGGCGCGGACCTGCGGTAGAGGCGCAGACCTTGTATGTGGATTTGTCGCCCCCTGTGCCAAAGGAGAAAAAACCGTATGTGCCCAATCCAGAGGCAGAGCGGGCAGGGCGGCCAAACAGGCAAGAGCGGGAGGCGATGCGGAAGTTTAAAGGGGGGTGACCTTAGCAGAACCCTATTTTCAGTTTCAACAGCATGCCATGACGTCGTGGTGTCGTCGCCATGTACTTCCGCGTCGCAATTACGCAATCCAGAAATTCAACAGAACCGTAGCGTTGAGTGCAGTTGGATCGCCTAAGGGAGTGTGCAGTCTAACCACCACGCCGTATCACATTTAAAATTGAGACCAAAATGCTTGAAAGCGATTTGGAAAGTGTAGACATCCTGCAGTTGGAAGCAGCCAAGCAGCACTTGTCAGCGATGCCCCAAGTGAACCAAACGCAGTTGCGTCAAGAACGGTTGGAGCGACTTCAAGCTGAACTTCAAAAACGGGATTTGGGTGGGATGCTGTTGTACGATCCAGTGAACGTTCGGTATGCAACTGACTGTCGGAACATGCAGATTTGGACCATGCACAACTCTGCGCGTTATTGCCTTGTGCCTGCTGAAGGCAAAGCTACCATTTTTGACTATGTGAACTGTGAACACCTGTCCGACGGAATTGAAACGATCGAAGAAACACGGCCTGCAACACTTTGGTTTTACCATAGCGCGGGCAGCAATCGGCAAAACCTGCTGGAGAAATGGGCGAATGAAGTTGCCGATGTTGTGAAAGAGCGTTTCCCAAACCAACGTATTGCCATTGATCGGCTTGATGGCGATGCCCGCAATGAGCTGGAAAAAACGGCAGATTTCGGTCTCCTTTGGGCAAGACGTTATCGAACATGCGCGGTGCATTAAGACGCCAGAAGAGCAAAAGGCGCAGGCGAGATCGGCCTTTGTTTGTGAAACGGGACTGGCGCGATTGAAAGAGATCACGCGCCCAGGCATCACCGAAAACGAGCTTTGGGCAACCTTTGGTGCGATCAATGCGTCCTTGGGCGGTGATTATGTTGAAACGCGATTGTTGGTATCTGGGGAGCGGACCAATCCGTGGTACAGCGAAGCCAGTGACAAACCTGTTCAAGTGGGGGAGTTGGTTGCATTCGACACGGATATGATTGGCCCTTACGGATACAGCACCGATATTTCACGCACTTGGATGTGTCAGGACAAAGCGCCGACCGAAGAACAAAAGACGGTTTATAAGGTCTCGCATGAGCAAGTTCATCACAATATGGCGTTGTTGAAACCAGGTCTTGGATTTCGTGAACTTGCCGAAAAGTCATGGAAAATCCCCGATCGGTTTGAAGAGTTTGAAGTCGGCGTGATCGTCCATGGGATTGGTATGTGTAACGAATATCCGCAAGTGGCGCCGTTAAAGTGGTTTGATCAAACGGGCTATGATGGTGAGTTCCTTCCAGGCATGACAGTTTCTGTTGAGAGTTACATTGGCGAAAAAGGTGCCAAAGAGGGCGTGAAACTAGAAGAAATGGTTCGGATTACGGAAGACGGATGCGAGTTGGTCGCCAAATTCCCATTCGAAAAAGAATTCCTAGAGTGAGCGACCTGTTCTAAGGGGGCTTTGCAGGCGTAATGACTGCAAAGTCTTTCGGTGTTGGTTGAAGAAAGTGTAAGCGTTTTCTGGGGCTTAAATTGTTCGCGATCTTACTCTGAACGGGTGCAGCACAGCGGCAAACGGCAGTAACGTATTTCCCCCCTTTAACCCCTCTCAATTCCCCCATATAAGTCGCACAAACGTTGAA
>CAYWIR010000070.1:0-2475 GCA_964458375.1 uncultured Neptunicoccus sp. | reverse complement strand
ATTTCCCCCCTTTAACCCCTCTCAATTCCCCCATATAAGTCGCACAAACGTTGAATATTTGAGAGTATACAAATGACTTACGTCGTCCTAGACAATTGTATCGCCTGTAAGCACACAGATTGTGTGGAAGTGTGTCCCGTGGACTGCTTCTATGAGGGTGAGAATATGTTGGTTATTCACCCTGATGAGTGCATTGATTGTGGTGTGTGCGAGCCAGAATGCCCCGTGGATGCGATCCGTCCTGATACGGAGCCTGACATGGAAAAATGGGTTGAATTTAACCGCGAGTATTCGGAAAAATGGCCTGTGATCATCACAAAGGTCGATCCGCTGCCTGATGCAGAGAAGCTCGATGGTGTGGAAAATAAGATGGAAACACATTTTTCACCCAACCCTGGCAAGGGCGGATAAAACCGCTAATTCCTAGCAAAAACAACGAATTGGCCCCTCTGGTAGCAGGGGCTTTTTTGTGGTATGTTGCACCGCAGAAAATGACCCAATCCTTGGCGCGGCGCTGGGGTACGGGGCCCTAAATAAGGACCATGACCTGAATGGCTAAGAAAAAGAACCTCGACTTTGCAATGGACCAATTCGTTGTCTACCCGTCCCACGGCGTAGGCAAGATTGTGGACATCGAAGAGCAAGAAGTCGCTGGGATTGAAATGGAATTATACGTGATCGCCTTTGAAAAGGACAAGATGACGTTGAAGGTGCCAACAGCCAAGGCGATTGCTGTGGGGATGCGTGGGCTGTCTGAAGGGGCTGTCGTTGATAAGTGCATGAAAACGCTCAAGGGGCGTGCTCGTGTGAAACGGGCTATGTGGTCCCGTCGGGCGCAAGAATATGAGCAAAAGATCAATTCTGGCGATTTGATTTCTATTGCCGAAGTCGTGCGTGATTTGCACCGCAATGACGAGCAGCGCGAGCAATCCTATTCCGAACGTCAGTTGTACGAAGCGGCGCTGGAGCGGCTGACCCGCGAAGTGGCGGCCGTGAAAGGGATCGACGAGATGCAAGCTCAGAGCGAGATTGATGCGGTTCTGAGCAGCCGTGTGGCCCCAACGCCACCAGCGGAACCTGCTGCGTAAGTATACCGGCATTTGTGATATTTAAGGCCGTTGGTGGGTTCACCAGCGGCTTTTTTCGTGGTTGTCTACGCAATGGGAGGGCATTGGGATGCCATTGATCAAACGGTTGCAGCATTTTGCGGTGGAAGTCGCGGATACGGATCGTTCTATTGCGTGGTACCGCGATGTTTTGGGGTTTAAGCTGACAGAACGCCATGCGGCGTTTGAGGTGGACGCAATCCCAGTGGAGCTGACGTTTATGCGTCTTGATGATGTGCATCATCAGTTGGTTATCGTGCATAACCCCGCCAAAGAGTACACGCCCAAACCATCCCTTCCCGAAGAGGACTTAAAAGGACCACCGATGTTCCACCACTTTGCGTTTGAATGTGACAGTCGCGAGGATTGGGCGACACTCGAACGACAGCTGCGGGCGCGCGGCGATGTTGAATTTGTGCGCGGACCTGTGCTGCATTCTTGGGTGAACCCGCGCGGCGATGGATCTTGGGGAGAGAACGAAGCATTTTACATTCTTGATCCAGATGGGCATCGGATTGAGATTTTCTGCAATCTGGCGACCATTGATCCAGATGGGACGCATCGCAGCGGGGATGGAACACGGCTTATGGGGACGCAGACAGTTGAAATGTGATGTGTGCATAATTGGCGCGGGTCCCGTTGGGATGTTGCTGGGCAATCTGCTGGGGCGACGGGGAGTGTCCGTTGTGATCGTGGAAAAGCAGCCCAAGCCCTATGATCTGCCCCGCGCGGTGCATTTTGATGGCGAAGCGATGCGGGTGTTTCAATCCGCTGGGCTGGCAGAACAGGTTTTACCCCATACGATGGTAGGGCGTGGGATGCTGTTCAAAGACACCTCCGATACTGTTGTGGTGGATTGGTCACGCGATCAAGAGATTGGCCCGATGGGGTGGCATGAGAGCAATCGTTGTCATCAACCCGGAATCGAAGATGCGTTGCGCACAGGGCTAGATCGGTTTGATCATGTGAGCCTGTTTGAAGGCGTGGCCGTTAGTGCCCTTTCGCAAGATGATGCTGGGGTCGGTGTGTCCCTTGCCGATGGGCGCACGGTTTTTGCCCAGTATGCGGTGGGCGCAGATGGGGCGAATTCTTTCGTTCGCTCAGCACTGGACATTGCGGTCGATGATCTTGGCTTCAAAGAAGATTGGCTGGTGGTTGATCTGATCCTAAAAAGACCACGGCCCGATCTGGGCGATTATTCGGTCCAGTTTTGTGATCCTGTCAATTCTGCGACCTATGTGCGCGGTGTGGGGGAGCGGCGTCGCTGGGAGTTGCGTCTGCCAGATGATCGCGCTGCGGACCCTGATGACGCGGAGATTTGGCAAAGGTTGTCGCGCTGGATCACACCAGAGGATGCCGTGTTGGAGCG